>JAEEVK010000079.1 GCA_016287095.1 Lachnospiraceae bacterium | reverse complement strand
AGCGCTTGCTTCGGAGAGCCAGACGGATGAATATATAAAGAAATCCGGAAAGAGTTTTAAGTGTACGGAACTGAAGGAAGGAGAAAGAAGCAGAAAAGCTCCGTTCCCCTTTACAACCAGTACCCTGCAGCAGGAAGCATCAAAGGTACTTAACTTTTCCACAAAGAAGACCATGCAGCTTGCCCAGACACTGTATGAAGGTGTAGAAGTAAAGGGACATGGTACTATAGGACTTATCACTTATCTGCGTACGGACTCAGTCAGAGTATCCGATGAGGCAGATAAAAATGTTCGTAAGTATATCGAAGAAACCTACGGCAAGGAGTATGTAACAACCGCAGATGTAAATAAAGGTACCGGAAAGAAGATTCAGGATGCTCATGAAGCTATCCGACCTTCCTATATAGATATACCCTTAGACGATATAAAGGGTTCTCTTTCCAGAGATCTGTTCAGGTTATACCAGCTCATATGGAAGCGTTTTGTAGCCAGCCGTATGGAGGCAGCAATATATAAGACAGTTAAGGCAACATTTAATGCAAACGGTGTGAATTATTCATGCGCATCATCAAAGCTTGAGTTTTCTGGCTTTATGTCTGTATATTCAACCGAAGAAGATAAAGTGTCTGAAAATGATGGAAATCTTAGCGGTTTAAAGCAGGGAGATGTTCTTAAATTAAAAGAGATGAAGAAGGAGCAGCATTTTACACAGCCTCCCGCACATTTTACAGAAGCATCTTTGGTAAAGACACTGGAGGAGCTCCGCATAGGACGCCCCAGTACCTATGCACCTACCATTACTACGATACTTGCAAGACATTATATAGTAAAAGATAAAAAGAACCTGTATACAACAGAGCTCGGAGAAGCAGTAAACTCAATAATGATCCAGTATTTCCCCGAGATAGTAAATACTGAATTTACAGCACTTATGGAAGATACTCTGGACAGTGTTGAGACGGGCGATGTGGAGTGGAAATCAATTGTCAGAAATTTCTACCCCGATCTGGAAATAGCTGTTGAAGAAGCACAGAAAAATCTTGAAAAGGTTAAGGTTCAGGACGAGGTAACCGATATAATATGTGAGCAGTGTGGACGCAATATGGTCATAAAGTACGGTCCTCACGGAAAATTCCTTGCATGTCCCGGCTTCCCCGAGTGCAGGAATACAAAGTCATATAACGAAAAGACAGAATATAAGTGCCCTAAGTGCGGAGCTGACATATTGCTGATGAAGAGCAGAAAGGGCAGACGTTACTACTCCTGCGAGAAATATCCCGACTGTGATTATATGTCATGGCAGAAGCCTGAAAATGTGTAATTATTTATAATATTTAAACCCTTATCGGAAAAATGCATAAATTTTTAGAAAATTCTATTGATTTTTTGTAAAATATGTGTTAATCTACAAAATAGAGTTATAGCTTTCTGATGGGGGTAGTGTATGAGTGTTCAATTACTTGATAAAACGCGTAAAATAAACAAGCTTTTGCACAATAATAATTCACATAAGGTTGTATTCAATGATATCTGTCAGGTTTTAAGCGATATCCTGGATGCAAATATTCTTGTCATCAGTAAGAAAGGCAAGGTTTTAGGGGTCACAAACAAGGATGGCGTAGAGCCCTTAAGTGAGCTGATCATGAATAAGATAGGTGATCATATCGACGGCGAGCTTAACGAGCGCCTGCTAAACATCCTGTCCACAAAAGAGAATGTTAACCTTGAGACCCTGGGATTTGAACTCCCTGACATAGAGTCATATGTAGCTCTTATCACCCCTATAGATATAGCGGGTGAGAGGCTGGGAACCCTGTTCCAGTACAGAAAGCAGGCTCAGTTTAACATCGATGACATTATCCTCTCTGAGTACGGTACCACGGTAGTCGGCCTGGAGATGATGAGATCTGTAAACGAAGAAAATGCAGAGGAGAGCAGAAAGGTGGCTATTGTCCGTTCGGCTATAGGTACATTATCTTTCTCCGAGCTTGATGCGATCAAGCATATATTTAAGGAACTCGGTGGCAATGAGGGAATTCTGGTTGCCAGCCGTATAGCCGACAGCGTGGGTATCACGAGGTCAGTAATAGTAAACGCCCTGCGCAAGTTTGAAAGTGCGGGTGTCATAGAATCAAGGTCCTCAGGTATGAAGGGTACCTATATTAAAGTACTCAATGATGTGGTATTTGAGGAACTGGAGAAAACTAAATAACTAAAGGATTGACTGCTGAAAAGGGATTTTTATACAAATCCCTTTTTGTGCTATCTATGTATAGTTTTTATGTAAGGTTTACGATGATATCTACAGGCGTGTCATCGTAGTGAAAAAGACATGTGACAGGGTATAAAATATGATAGGTTCGAATGCGTTTAACTATGTAAATGTATTGAAAAAAGCTGCGGATGCCAGCTGGAAAAGAAATGAAGTAATTGCAAACAATATAGCTAATGTAAGTACTCCCGGGTATAAGAGAAAGGATATCCAGTTTGAGAATTACTTGAGGCGTGAGCTGATGAAGGACTACTCAACAGATGATGATCTTAACCGCAGAGTTGCAAATGTGGATCTGGACAGACTTGGTACCAGGGTATATACCGATCAGTCGGAGCTTTCGTACAGGCTGGATGGCAATAATGTAGATATAAATACAGAAAATGCCAACCTTGCTGAAAACCAGATCAGGTATTATACATTGCTTAACTCAATGACTCAGGAGTTCAGCAGGATTAAGTCAGTGCTTTCGAAGAACTGATAGGGTGTGAGTACTAAGAAAGGCGGAAATATATGGCAATTTTTAATGGAATGAATATAAGTGCCAGCGGTATGACAGCTCAGACCATGAGAATGGATACCATAGCGCAGAATCTTGCAAATATCGATACTACCCATGGTGAGGACGGTAAGGTATACCGCAGAAAGACGGTTGTTTTTGCTGAGAAAAATAAGGATGCTTTTGGAACAGCCCTTGCCATGCAGCAGGCCAGACGCGCCACAACAGTTAACGGACAGGGCGTAAAGGTTACAGCCATAGCTGAGGACCATGTGACAGCATTAAAGAGAGTTTATGACCCTGCTCATCCTGATGCAGATGAAGAGGGATACGTTACATATCCTAATGTAGATACAGTTACCGAGATGACCAACCTTATAGACGCAACCCGTTCTTATGAAGCAAATGTTACAGCATTTAATGCAACCAAGAACATGTTGCTTAAGGGTCTGGACGTTGGTTCGTGATAGGTCAAATGTTCCCGAAGGGAACTTTGACACGGTATGTCGAATGTTTCCGAAGGAAACTTTGACTTTGCTCCATCCCGGATGGATGGAGTGAATAGGTGGGATATTACTTTTACACGGAGAAGAAATGGACAATTATAAGATACTTGGCTTAAATGGTCTTGAGGCAATAGGGTTTGATACCTCATCCAAGACTCATAAGACCTTAAAAACTGATGATTTTCAACTGTTTGCACCGAGTGAACTGGGACAGAAGGCTAAGACCGGTTCTTTTGACTCGTTGCTTAATTCTGCCATGACGATGCTGAAAGAAACCAATCAGTATTCGAACGAAGCAGCAGAAGCGGAACTAAAGTATGCCATGGGTTTAACCAATAATACTCATGAACTGCAGGTAGCCCAGATGAAGGCAAATGTATCCTTGCAGTATACGGTTGCTGTCCGCAACGCAGTAATGGATGCTTACAGAGAGATTATGCAATTACAGTTCTAATTTTAATGGGGACAAGAAAAGGGTGACACATAAATGCTTGAACGTTTAAAGCAGATACCGAAAAAAATACAGGAAATATGGAAAAAATACTCGGCCAAACAGCGAGCCATCATCGTAAGTACGGTGGCTGTAGTTGTGTTGGCCTTAATTATTCTTATAGTCATACTTAACCAGACAACTTACGAAAAACTGACGACATTTGACACCACTGCAAATGCCAAGGCAGCTATGGCTCTACTTACGGAAAACTCCATAGAAAACAGGCTGAATGCAGATAATGTGACGGTAGAAGTAAATGCTAATCAAAAGCAGGATGCGATACTGGCTCTGGCGGACAGCGAACTTGTAGCAGAGAGTTCGTTTACTCTGGAAAAAATGCTGGAAAGCGAAGGTGTTGGTACCACAGCATCCGATAAGATGCGAAATAATCATTTTCTTATCCAGAGTAAGCTGGAGGCAAAACTCTCGACCATCGATGGTGTTGATAAGGCAAGCGTTATTTACTATCCCGCAGACAACTCCAGGTCGATACTTAAGGCACAGCAGGATATCGGTGCCAGTGTAATGCTCACCGTAAACGATAAATTTGATAAGAAAAATACTCCGGCCTCGATAGCAACATATGTGGCATATGCTATAGGAAACAGCACAACAGATAAGATAAAAATCATTGATCAGCATGGACGTCTCCTCTTTGGCGGAGAGGCTCAGGATCCAGAAGCTTATACTGCCGAGACTACACTTAGTTATAAGCAGACCGTTGAAAAGTGGTATGCGGATAAGATGCTGGAGCTTGCAACGATCAACGGATATTATAATGCTGAGATAGTGCCTGAGATAGAAGTAAACATGGAGAAGACATCTGTTATGTTTACGGAATATCTTGCTGCAGAAGGCTTAGAGCAGGGCGTATATGACGAGTATACAAAGATCAGCTCTGAAAATACCGGTGTGGCAGGTGATATTCCCGGTACCGATTCCAATGATGAAACGGATTATTATATCCAGACTCAGGGCTCGGGCAACAGTGCATATAACGAGGAGCACTACAAGTTTAAGCCCAGCGAGCGTGTAACTCAGACAGTACGTAATTCACCGTTTATCGATCATGATAAGTCACGTATGGCACTTACCTTCAGAAAGGCTATCCAGGTATCGGAGGAGAGTCTGGAAGAAGCCGGCGAGCTTGAAAATACTACATTTGACAGATATGTAGAAACTCATCAGAATAATCTGACAGAAGTAACCGATCAGGATGAGATCGATGCATTAAAACAGCTCTTCTCAGATGCGAGCGGAATAGCGGTAAATAATATTTCGCTCAGGGTATATGAGGAAACACTATATATTCCTAAGCCTGTTGAAGAGAGCATGAATTTCTCACTGATCTTAGAGATACTGCTCGCGGCACTGATAGTAGGACTCCTGCTCTTTGTAGTATTCAGGGCTATGAAGCCTGTGGAGACCATCGAGACCGAGCCTGAGCTTTCGGTAGAGAGACTGCTGGCTACCACCAGAGAGAACCAGTCCTTAGAGGATATCGAATTTGGTGAGAAGTCAGAAACCAGAAAGATGATAGAGAAATATATAGACGAAAACGCCGAGTCAGTTGCGGCATTGCTAAGAAACTGGCTTAATGACGACGGTTGGGAATAAGTCATAAGGTGTCAGCCGAAGGCTGACGGAACCTTGTGACACGGGCCCGCCCCGAAGGGGTGGGATAAATTGTACCAGCGTCGACACGGCTCCATCCTGAAGGGATGGAGTATCTATAGATCAGATATTATTGGAGGACACTTACATGCCTGCAAAAGCAAGCCTTGCGGAATATAACGGTCTCCAGAAGGCAGCGATCCTGATGATCGCACTGGGACCGGAGAAAGCCTCTAAATTATTTAAACACTTAAAAGAAGAAGAAATAGAAGCATTAACTCTTGAAATCGCCAATACCAAAAGTGTATCCCAGCAGGTAAAGGACGATGTGCTGGACGAGTTCTATGAGCTCTGTCTTGCACAGCAGTATATTGCCGAGGGTGGTATCGGATATGCCAAGGAACTTTTGGAAAATGCATTGGGCGCAGAAAGAGCCACGGATGTTATCGGAAGACTTACCGCATCACTGCAGGTACGTCCTTTCGAGTTTATCAGAAAGACAGATCCCGGTACATTGCTTAACTTTATACAGGACGAGCATCCTCAGACGATCGCCCTTATTTTGGCATACCTGCCTTCTTCACAGTCATCGCAGATCATCAGTGCTCTGCCTCCTGAAAAACAGGCAGATGTTGCAAAGCGTATAGCTATGATGGACCGTACCTCACCCGATGTTATCCAGGAGGTGGAAGCAGTGCTCGAAAAGAAGGTTGCATCCCTGGCAAATCAGGATTTCACTATCGCCGGCGGTGTGGATTCCATCGTGGAAATCCTCAATTCCGTGGATCGTGCTACAGAAAAGCATATTTTGGAAACCTTGGAAATCGAAGAGCCCGAGCTTGCAGACGAGATCAGAAAGAAGATGTTCGTATTCGAAGATATCCTGCTGCTTGATGACAAGTCCATACAGAGAGTACTTCGCGAGGTTGATAATTCCGAGCTTGCAATAGCCATGAAGGCAGCTAACGAGCAGGTACAGGAAGCTATCTTCAACAACCTTTCAAAGCGTCTGGCTGTAATGATAAAGGAAGATATGGAATATATGGGCCCTGTACGTATGAAGGATGTTGAAGAGGCTCAGCAGAAGATCGTTAATATCATCAGAAAGCTTGAGGATTCAGGCGAGATCATCATTTCCAGAGGCGGAGGTGACGATATAGTTGTCTAATTTGATTAAAGCATACAGTGTAAGCTATGATGAACCTACAAAGAAGCTTGACCTGAATGAAAAGGCAGAGAATTTCCGTAGACTATATGTTGAAAGACTTGAAAAACAGTCATCCGGTGAAGCTCAGGACGGGGAGTATGCCGATGACGATGATGGTTTTGTGGAAGGCATAGTCGGAGACAGGGTCATTATTAAAGGCAGTGAAGAGGAAACTTTGTCCGAGCAGGAGAAGAAGATTCTGGCCAATCAGCGTGAGATTGAAAAACTTCAGAAGAAACTGGAAGATCTGAGAGTCGAAGCCGGAAAAATCCTGGATGATGCCGAAGAACAGGCCGAGGAGATCATAAATAATGCCAAGGCTGAGGCTGAGACACAGTATGAAAGCCTTATTCAGTCCTATATGGAGCAGGGCTACGAAGAAGGCAGGCAGACTGCGACAAAAGAATGTGATGAATTAAAAGCTTCTTTGGAACGCCAGATAAGAGAAAATGAAGAGAATTATGAAAAGCAGGTGAGTGAACTTGAGCCTGCTTTTGTTGAAGTTCTGATAAGATATATTGAAAAAATTACAGGTATTTATACCAGTGATCATACTGAGGTTATCATGCATGTGATACATCAGGCCATGACCAAACAGACACCGTGCAGAAACTTTATTATCAGGGTTTCGCCGCATGATTACGGTACCGTGCTTAACTCAAAGCCGGAGATACTTCTCTGGCTGCCCGATGGCTCACAGATAGAGGTAGTAGAGGATAAGATGCTCTCTGAAGGCGGCTGCCTGATAGAGACCGATGCGAGAATATTTGACTGTAGCGTGGACACACAGTTAAGAAGCCTGATAGAGGATCTTAGACTGCTCTCGGGTGATGCGGAATCAAAGAAAAACTCTTCACTATAATTTGGGGCATGTAATATGAGTATAGATATTGATGCGAAAAAATACGGGGCTTTTTTAGAAAAAAACTATGTAAAAGAACTGGGGCGTGTAAAGAAGGTAGTCGGACTTACAATGGAGTCCTTTGGACCTGATGTCGTGCTCGACGATGTATGTAAGGTCACTTCGACTGATTATTCCGTAGAGACAAGGGCTGAGGTCATAGGATTCAAGGACGATTATGTTCTGCTTATGCCTTATGAGGAAATCGGCGGTATAGGTGTAGGAAGTTATGTGGAAAACCTCGGAGTAAAGTTTTCTGTAAGAGTGGGTGATGAGCTGCTCGGGAAAAAACTGAACGGACTTGGGGAACCTATGGACGGTACACCTATAAAGACACTTGATACCTACCCTGCGGAAGCGGCACCTCCGGATCCTTTAAAGAGAGAAATGATAAAGGAGATACTGACTCTTGGGGTGAAGGCTGTGGATGGCCTGCTCACCATAGGAAAGGGACAGCGTATCGGTATATTTGCCGGCTCCGGTGTAGGAAAAAGTACATTGCTCGGCATGTTTGCCAGAAATACAAAGGCTGATATAAATGTCATAGCTCTTATCGGAGAGCGTGGCAGAGAGGTAAGAGAGTTTATAGAACGAGATCTGGGCGAGGAAGGAATGAGGCGTTCAGTAGTGGTTATAGCGACCTCGGATAAACCGGCACTTGCCCGTAAGAAGGCTGCAAAGACAGCTACAGCTATAGCGGAATATTTCAGGGATCAGGGAAAAGACGTACTGCTTATGATGGACTCACTGACCCGTTTTTCAATGGCTCAGCGAGAGATAGGACTGGCAGCGGGCGAGCCTCCTGTTTCGCGTGGTTATCCCCCGAGCGTATACTCGGAGATGCCGAAACTTCTGGAGAGAGCCGGAAAAGGTGCGGTAGGCTCTATTACCGGGCTTTATACAGTCCTTGTAGACGGTGATGATTTTAACGAGCCTATCACTGATACGGCCAGAGGTATTTTGGACGGGCACATTGTGCTTTCGAGAAAGATAGCGGCAAAGGGTCATTATCCTGCCATAGATGTTTTGTCCAGCATCTCCCGTGTTATGAGCTCCATAGTTACCAAGGAACAGAAAAAGCTTGCTTCACAGCTGAAAATGGTGCTTGCTACCTATACGGAATCAGAGGATCTGATAAATATAGGTGCATATAAGGCGGGAGCAAATAAAAATATAGATTATGCCATCGAAAAGATAGATGCTGTCAACGAATTTCTGTGTCAGGGTACTGACGAGAAATTTACGTTTGATCAGACTTTAGAGGCTTTGCAGGGAATTTTTAATTAAATGATAAGATAAAGTTCCTATTTTATGCGCAGAAAGATTTTTGAGGTAAAGGAATGACCAAGTTCTCTTTCAGACTGGAAAGCATTCTACAAATTAAGATAAAGCTTGAAGAGCAGGCAAAGATGGAATTTGCCGCTGCTAAAATGCGCCTAAATGAGGAAGAGGATAAACTGCAGGCACTAAAAGACCGCAAGGAAGCGTATGAACAGGAGCTTAAAAGGCTGTACATGGGAAATCTTGATGTCAGAAGGATAAACAGTACGAGTGCAGCCATAGAGGTGACCGAGACGCAGATAAATACACAGGTTTTTGCTGTAAAAAGAGCTGAGAAAAAGGTAGCGGTTGCATCTGATAAGCTAAGTAGCGTGATGCAGGAAAGAAAGAGCATGGAAAAACTGAAAGAAAACAAGTTTGCGGAGTACATGCGCGAATATAACGAGGAAGAAAGCAAACAGACCGATGAGCTTATAAGTTACCAGTACGGTCGTGCCGAAGAATAAAATTAACAAAAGCGAAAGTGGGTAGTGGAATATATGGCAAAAAACAAATCCCAGGACGGCAATAACGAAAAGGGTGAGGGAATAGGCAGCAAAATCGGGACAGCGATACTGATCATTTTTATAATATTGGTATGGCTTGCTATTTTTGCGCTTTTGATAAAGATGGATGTAGGCGGCATGGGCAGTAAGTTAAGACCTTTGATCAAAGATGTACCCGTGCTTAATCTTATACTTCCGGACGCTACGGATGAAGAACTGATAGAGGAAAAGAATTATCCGTACAAAAACATCGATGAGGCTGTAGAGGTCATAAAGAAACTGGAAGACCAGATAGACGTATTAAATGAGACCGACGAAGCAAACAGAAAGAAAATCCTCGAACTTCAGAATGAAGTTGCGAGACTCAAGGGCTTTGAGGCTGACAGGGAGGCGTTTGAAGAGAGAGTAAAACGCTTTGATGTAAACGTTGTTTATAATTCTCAGGCTCCCGATATTGAAGAATATAAAAAGTACTATGAGGAGATCAATCCCGAGACGGCAGAGGAGATCTACCGTCAGGTTGTAGAACAGCTCCAGTACGATGAAATGATAAAGCAGAAGGCAGATCTGATCAGGAACATGAAGCCTGCACAGGCAGCAAAGGCATTGGAAGAAATGACCGCGGACCTGGAATACACCTGTAAGATACTGCTTTCGATGAAGCCTACAGAGGCTACACCGATTATGGACAAGATGGATTCGTTGTTTGTAGCCCGTGTACTTCAGACAATGCATGATATGGATGAGGAATATTATGCAAAAGTTTCGAAAAATTTTCTAAATTAATAAAATAAAGGTTATGAAAAGCACAAAAAATGCCGAAAAATATGTAGAAGATTTATATCTTCAATCCTAGAAGAAAGGAGGAACCATATGACGGCAGTTAATTTGAATGCTTTGGGAGATCTGAGCCAGGTTAAACAGCCGGTAGAGTTGAAGGGCACAAAAACGGCTTCGACAAAGGAAGATTTCGAAAATGTCATGAAAAACAAGGTGGCAAATGCCAACGGATCTGACGGACTTAAGGTTGAAAAATTTGTAAAGCCTCCGGCTAAGCGCACTGAGTATAGGAATGACGGCGTGGCCAAAAGAGATTCCCTGTCGGAAAAAGACATTAAAGGGCCGAAAAAAACAGCTTCAGATCCGAAGACACCGGATGAAATACTGGCCGGGGCAGCTCAGATACTGGGCATAGAGCCTGAGGAACTAAAGGCGGTGTTGCAGTCATTGGAGATGGATGTCGGTGATCTTTCTGACAGAAACAATGTTGCGCAGCTGATCCTCTCACTTAACGGAACCGATGATATTTCAAGTATGCTGGTAGATAACGGTATGCTGGAAGCATTTAACGAACTTAACGGTTTCATGGAAGAGATGCTTGAAGCGAACGGTATGGATGCGGATGCATTTAAGGCTTTCGTTCAAAACTTTAATCTGAATGTTAAGAATGAAAACGCAGATCAAAATGTTGAAGAAGAAATCACCGATGAAGCGGCAGAGGAAACCGTACCGGTACTGAAGGAAAGCGGACCGGAGATCACAGTTACCGATAACAGGGAAAGTTCAGAAAGCGGAATGCTTTCGGAATCAGATAAGTCTGCAGAGCCAATACGAAATGATTTCAAAGAAGGTCAGGTAGCCACAGCAGTCGAAAACTTCGTACAGCATCTTGAGATGACAGAAGAGGTTTCAGAAACGGAAAGTGCTACAAATTTCAGAGAGATAGTTTTCCAGGTTGTAGAAAAGATCAAGGTTGCATTAAATACCGACAGCACATCCTTAGAGATGAGACTTAATCCCGAAAATCTTGGCAGGGTTTCAATCAATATTACATCTAAAGCCGGTGTAATGACGGCACAGATCAATACCGAAAACCGCCAGGCAAAGGAAGCTATCGAGAGTTCGCTACAGATACTTAAGGAAAATATCGAAGCCAAGGGTATCAAGGTAGAGGCGGTTGAGGTCAGGATTTCCGACTTTAACATGGCAGACAGCAGAAACTCTGAGAGCCAGGCAGAGAGCGAAAGATCAGAAGGAAGCAAAAACTCAAAAAGAAACAGCGGCTTATTTGCAAACATCGCTGATGAAGCAGATGAAACCGTTGAAGAAACAATTTTGAATCCCGAAAGTACAGTTAGTTTCAGAGCTTAGGGAGGCACACTAATTTATTAAGGAGGCAATATGGCAGATAATATTTCCGGACTCGGCTTAGCTAAGGTTGACGGTAGTTACACAGCTACAAATACCGAGGTTGACAAGACAGCCAGACGTGGTTCAACAGATCTCGGAAAAGATGCTTTTCTGCAGCTGCTTGTTTGTCAGATGCAGAATCAGGACCCGATGAATCCGAGTAATGATACCGAATATGTAGCACAGCTTGCACAGTTCTCACAGCTCGAACAGTTGCAGAATCTCGGTACCGAATCAGAAAAGTCACAGGCATTTTCACTTGTCGGCAGATATTGTGTATTCCAGTTTAAGGATGCTAACGGCAATGTTACATATCCTGAAGGCGTAGTTGATTCAGTAAATATTTCCGGCGGTAAGGTTACTTTATCGGTAGGAGACAAGGTATTTAAGTACGATGAGCTCTATACCGTATTGCAGTCAGCACCGACAGGTGAGGAAAGCACAGAGACATCTTCAGAATCGATTGGGGAATAACAGACTGAAGGAGGAGACGAAATGGCAATTGATGTTTTAAACAGATTCCCTTCCGTCCCGCAGATATCAGGAGTTAACTCGAAAGAAAACAATATCAAAAGAGAAACTTCTGATAGTAATATCCGATCCTTTGAGACTATATTTAGAGAAAAGCAAAAGGAAAATGAAGGCTTAAAAATCTCAAAGCATGCTAACGAACGTATAATCAGCAGAAACATTAACCTGACGGATGATCAGTGGGAGAGGCTGAATACCGGAGTTAAGAAAGCGGAGATGAAAGGAATAAAGGAATCGCTGGTAATGGTTGATGATTTTGCTTTCATAGTAAATGTTGACAAAAACACACTTATTACAGCGGTGGATGAAAACGAAGACAGGGTTTTCACCAATATTGACGGAGCAGTTATAGTTTAATACCAAAAAGCGCTGGACCCTTTAAGGAGAGCGCAGCCGGTTGAATGCCAGATACCGGCAATGGTTAATATTTTATTAGCAATCAGTGATTGCAGATTGGAGTTTATTATGATGCGTTCATTATATTCCGGTGTTTCCGGATTAAAGGTTCATCAGACTAAGATGGATGTTATAGGTCACAATATTTCTAACGTTAATACCATAGGTTTTAAGAGCGGTCAGGTTAATTTCTCAGATATTTTGTATCAGACAACTGCAAATGCATCAGGTCCCAATGCTGAGGCCAATACAGCAGGTACCAATGCAAGACAGATAGGTCTCGGTGCATCCGTAGCATCTATTTCGAATACAGTTACAGTTTCCGGTGGTACACAGAGAACTGATAATGCCCTTGACCTTATGATAGAGGGCGATCAGCTCTTCATAGTTAATAACGGTGTGCAGAATTATTTTACAAAGGCCGGTGCTTTTACAGTCGATGCTGCAGGTGTTCTTTGTAACAGCGGCGGATGTAAGGTTATGGGCTGGCAGGTAGATCCTAACGATCCTACCAGATGCGTACAGGACACAGTATCAGAACTTAGAGTAAGGTCTGCTGAGACAAGTTTCGTAGAGCCTGAAGCTACTACAAATGTTTATTTTTCAGGTAATATTGATTACAAGGACACTCAGCTTCAGACTGAAACCGGAAAGACTTCTACCATTTCCTTCTATGACAAGCTTGGACAGAGCTATATGGCAGTAGTAAATATGATTAAGCCTGACGGAGCGGCAGACGGCGATTTTACCGTAAGTATTTCCGACATCCTTGATTCATCGGGACAGTCGATTTTCGTTAAGAAGGTTGTTGATGCCAATAATACTGAATCATATGTGGCATCCGACATACCCAGTGTTACTTTCGGAGACAGTACTTTTACAGCAAGCAATATCGATCCTGAGACCGGAAAGTTTGATATGACCGGAACAGGACTGGCGCTTAAGTTTAATGCATCAAACGGTAAGTTTATCCAGATCGGTAATACCCAGAATGCTAAGTCGGTTAGTATGACAATAAACGGCGGAGAGGCATTTACTGAGATAGATTGTGATTTCCATACTATGACTATGTATGCGTCAAGTGGATCTTCATCATTCTCGTGCCAGAGAGGTGATGTGGAAAAAGGTACAGGTGCAGGCAAGCCCAAGGGCAACATGACCGGTATTTCCGTAGATACATCAGGACGTATCTATGGTTCATATGATAACGGCGATAAGAAGCTTCTTTGCCAGATAGCCGTAGCACGTTTCGCTAACCCTGCAGGTCTTGAAGCAGTAGGAAACAGCCTCTTCCTTGACACTATGAACTCAGAGAAGTTTGATGGCAGAGGTGAGGATATAGCTATGCATGGCGGAAAGATGACTTCCGGTGTATTGGAGATGTCAAACGTTGATCTTTCAAATGAGTTTACTTCAATCATCACCACACAGCGTGGATTCCAGGCAAATTCAAGGGTTATCACCACTTCTGATACCATGCTCGAGGAACTT
>JAEEVK010000200.1 GCA_016287095.1 Lachnospiraceae bacterium | reverse complement strand
AAATCTTCTTTGTTTACTATTTTTACTATTGCTTCTTTAATCATTTTGTTGTCCTGTCCTTTCTATGTATTTATCTATCTTACAATATATCACTTACTACAAAGTATTATTTTATATTACAGTCCTATTACCATTAGTCTTCAAGGAAATTCTTGAGCATTTTCTTTCCCTCGGGTGTCAGTATTGATTCCGGATGGAACTGTACACCGTATATAGGGTATTTCTTATGCATTACTGCCATTACCTCATCACCATCGGTTGTTACTGCGATCACCTTTAATTCTTCGGGAAGTGTTTCTTTTTTTACTGCCAATGAATGGTAACGTGCAACCGGTGTTTCTTCGCTGCAGTCCATAAACAGCGGTGCGGTCCTGTCGAGCTTTGCTATGGACTGTTTTCCATGCATAAGTTTTGATGCATAGGTTACAACTGCGTCAAATGCCATACAGATGGCCTGATGTCCGAGACATACACCAAGTATCGGGATGTCTTTTCCAAGCTCCTTTACCACATCGATGATAACTCCGGCATTTTCAGGACGTCCGGGCCCGGGTGAAATAATAATGTGGCTGGGCTTCATCTCACGTATTTCCTCGACTGTTTTTTCATCATTCCTGATAACCCTGACATCCGGAGTAAGTTCCCCAAGATATTGGTAAAGATTGTAGGAAAAACTGTCGTAATTATCTATCAGTAAAATCATATGTTTTTTCCTTTCGATGTTCTTTTTTGCGTCTGCTAACATTTCCGTCAATTCACTCAAAAAACTTTCAGCGTTTCGACCTTTTTAGTCTTCTACGCCTTCAGACAGCATCAATGCGGTTAGTGAAGCCTTTGCCTTATTCATACACTCTTCAAATTCCTTTTCAGGATCTGAATCAGCCACAATACCTGCTCCGCTTCTGACAAATACCTTGTCGTTCTTTTTATATGCTATTCTTATGGCTATACAGGTATCCATATTCCCTGTAAAATCTATATAACCAATGGCTCCGCCGTAAATACCGCGTTTGTTGTTCTCGAGCTCGCCTATCAGCTGGCAGGCTCTGATCTTGGGTGCTCCCGAAAGAGTTCCTGCAGGGAGTACCGCTTCTATAGCGTCCAATGCGTCCTTATCATCCCTGATCTCTCCTCTTACGGTTGATCCGATATGCATTACGTGTGAAAATCTTTCTATGCTGTGAAGCTTTTCTACACTGACAGTTCCAAATTTGGAGATTTTTCCCAGATCATTTCTACCTAAGTCTACAAGCATGTTATGCTCGGCAAGTTCCTTTTCATCGGCTAAAAGCTCTGCCTCAAGACATTTATCCTCTTCGTCCGATTTTCCTCTCGGTCTTGTACCTGCCAGCGGGAATGTATGTAATACTCCATCCTCAAGCTTTACCAAAGTCTCAGGTGAAGCTCCTGCTACTTCGATATCCGTACCTGAGAAATAGAACATATAAGGTGAAGGATTTACTGTTCTCAGCATTCTGTATGTATTTAAGAGACTGCCTTCAAACGGTACCGCAAGCCTGTTTGAAAGGACAATCTGGAAGATATCGCCTTCATAGATATATCTCTTTGCCTTCTTAACCATTTCGCAGTATTCCTGCTTGTTGAACAGAGGTGATACCTCACCCATGATCTTGCCCGGCTTTTCAATTTTCTTATCGCCGTTTTTGATTATATCCACAAGATTGTTAAGCTCCATAACAGCTTTGTTATATCCTGCAGTGCCGTCCTTCAGCATCATATTTACTATGACAACTATTTTCTGGCAGACATTATCAAAAGCGATAACCTTGTCAAAAAGCATCAGATCAACATCGTTAAAGCCTTCAGTATCCTCGGGATTTCTCTTTGCCTCGGGCTCACTGTAGCCGAGGTAATCAAATGCAAAATATCCTACAAGTCCGCCTGTAAAAGGAGGAAGATTATCAAATCTTACGCTCTTGTATTCGGATAAAACCTGTCTGATCTGCTCGGAAGGATTGGTTGTTTTTATCTTAACATCTCCAACCTTTAGTTCTCCGTCTATACAGGTAATGGAAAGTTTCGGATCAAAGCCTAAAAATGTGTATCTGCCCCATCTCATATCCTGGCCTGCAGATTCAAGCATGTAGCAATGCTTTGATACGTTCTTAAGTTTTCTTAAGACTTCCATCGGTGTGATGAAGTCAGATAAAAGCTCTGTGCTGACAGGCATTACTTTGTATTCGCCCTTGTCAGCTATTTCTTTCATTTTTAAAGTACCGGGTTCTATTTTCATCTGAATGTACTCCTGTTTTGTATTTTATTATATTGCCTCAACCATAGACTTTACATACTCTGATAGTTTTTGAGGTGCTTCCTTGCCATACTTTGCTACTATCCTCACCATTGCAGATCCCACTATAACGCCATCTGCCTTTCCTGACATCGTCTTTGCCTGTTCGGGAGTGCTGATGCCAAAGCCAATGGCTGCCGGAGTATCGGTAGCTTCCTTTATGAGTTTTATTATCGAATCAAGGTCAGTCGTTATCTCTTTTCTCACACCCGTAACGCCCAATGATGAAACCACATATATAAAGCCTTTTGCCTGTGCTGCTATTGTCTTAATCCTGTCTTC
>JAEEVK010000009.1 GCA_016287095.1 Lachnospiraceae bacterium | reverse complement strand
GTCCGCCGATACCATAGATAAGAGTCTGACGGTTTTCCTTGTCAAGAACCATCTTTAAGGTCCTGTCCTCTTCACAGAGCTTACTCATAGCCTGTGCAAACTTATCTTCATCACCCTTATTCTTTGTATCAACCTTCTTGTACTCGTAAGGAACACTATACTGTGCCTTAGGGAATACAACGGGATTAGCCTTTGTAGAAAGGGTCTCACCGGTCTGGGTATTGGAAAGCTTACCAATAGCTCCGATATCACCGGGATAGAGTTCTTTAACTTCGATAGTCTCTTTACCGCGAAGTACATACAGACGTGAAAGCTTTTCTTCAGTATCCTTATCAGCATTGTAAATAGTTGCGTCTGAAGTAAGCACGCCTGAGCAAACCTTGATCATTGAATACTTACCGATGAAAGGATCAACGATGGTCTTAAATACCTTAGCTGTCATAGGCTTGTTGATATCGTAGTTTGCTGCAAACTCGCTATCATCCTTAACATTCTTACCAACAACCTTGTGGTTAAGAGGTGAAGGGAAGTATGACTTGATAGCGTTAAGCAACATTACGGTACCCTGCTGGTTGATAGCTGCACCTGCAAGTACAGGTACTGTGCTGCCGTCAAATACTGTAGCATGTAATGCTGTATCGATCTCTTCCTGAGTAAACTCTTCCTCAGCAAAATACTTTTCCATGAGCTCTTCGCTGGACTCAGCGATAGCCTCTAACAGGTCGTGACGGCAAAGCTCTACGTCATCCTTTACAGAATCAGGAATATCACACTCGGTGTACTCACTGCCCTTGGTAAACTTTCTGCCGCCCATCTTTACTACGTTAACGAATCCGACGAACTTTTCATTCTCAAAGAAAGGTGTATGGAAAGGAGCAACCTTCGTTCCGAAGTTTTCAGTAAGCTGCTCTACTACATTTGCAAAGTTTGCATTAGGATCATCCATAGCTGTTACAAAGAAACATCTGGGAAGCTTCTTCTTCTCACACATCTCCCAAGCCTTGATAGTACCGACTTCAACGCCTGCCTTTGCATTAACTACGATGATTGCTGCGCCTGCAGCATCAAGTGCTTCTTCAACTTCTCCGACAAAGTCGAAATAACCGGGACAATCAAGGAAATTGATCTTGATACCGTCATGCTCTACAGGTATAAGTGATGTGCTGATAGAGAAAGTACGCTTAATCTCTTCCTTATCATAGTCACTGATGGTATTACCTTCTTCTACGCGCCCCTGACGTGAGATGATACCCTTGGTAAGTGCGATAGCCTCTACCAGAGTGGTCTTACCACAACCGCCATGCCCCAAAATAGCTACGTTACGAATTGCTTCGCTCTTATAGGTGTTCATTTACAAAGTCCTCCAATACATTTAATAAACCACATCGTCTATTTTACTAAATTTTTTCGAAAATTACAACAGTTTTTTGTTAAATTTTAAAAAAATTTTCAAACAAACGATGAGAATTTCAATATTTTTGCCCAAACGCCCCTGTTTTTCCACGCAAAAATCATCTATATTGCTCAAAATATGCCGTTTTCTTTACATCCCCGTTCTTGTATATAAACTCAGCTTCAAATCCCCCTACCTGTTCTACATCTGAACTTTTCTCTAGTATTTCAAGCGTTTCATCATAGCCCGCTATAAAGCATGCTGTACTCAGTATATCCGCATCCATGCCGGATTTGCATACAATACTCACCGATGCCAGATCGCTGTCAATGGGGTACCCTGTCTGAGAGTCCAGGATATGGTGATAAAGCACACCGTCCTTTTCAAACCACCTCTCATAGATGCCCGAGGTAACCACTGCCCTGTCCTTTATGTTCAATACATCTGAATACTCATTACTGTAGGTTGAAGGTGATTTTATCGCCACCTTAAAATCAGTGTATTCTCCGTTTTCACCGGGTTTTCCTCCCAGACACTGGACATTACCGCCCAAGGAGATAATCGCTGACTTTATGCCCTTATCTTCCATGTATTCTATCAGTTTGTCCCCTATATATCCCTTTGCAGCTGAACCAAGGTCTATTCTTACTCCATTCTCAAGCTTTATCCTGTATTTGTCCCCATATCTGCCCATAAGTTTTATATCACGATAATTTACCTTACTTACAGCCTCTTCTATTGCTTTTGCATCGGGTATTATGTCTTTACCATCCTTGAAATTCCAAAGTTCACTGACTGGTCTGATGCTTATATCATACCTTCCATCTAGAATATCGCAGTAAATCAGCGCTCTTTGCACACATTTATACAGATCCTCAGATACCAAGTCTGTTTCACCGTTGTTCAGTTTGTACAGCTCACTTTCAGTATCTGTGGCACTGAATATCTTTTCCAGGCGGGCACATTCATCCTGCAGTTCTTTTATTATCTGCTCATCATCGGTCCCATACACGGTAAACGAAACAACGGTATCAAAATAAAAGCCGGTACCGAAAACACTTTCGGTATCACGGCTTTTACAACCGGTTAAATTCATGCAAAATAATAAGGTTATTGCCAAAATGATATATAAATGTTTTATTTTCTTTACCATATTGTACCTCGGTAACATTGGCATTGACAAAATGCGAAGGATTTATCAGCAACAGAACCCGATACTTCCGCATATAGCTCCGCCGCCTCCGCAGAACACGTTAAAGAACAACATAGCTAAACCAACCTTCACGCAGGTGTTGCCGCTATTGCCCTTCTGGGGTACAAACATATCGGATCTTCCCTGGTAATGTATTGCTCCGCTCTGGATACCGTTTATCAGCTCATCATACTCAGGTCTGCTTGGCTGCATAGCCTTTGCGGTCCTGGCATGGTTAAGAGCCGTGATACTGTTTCCAAGGCCCAGATTAGCTATGGCACTGTAGTAGTACCAGACATCGTTCCTTGTGTTCATGGAATTCAAGATATCCCAGGCATCATAGAACTTACGGTTATTCAGCTTATTGGCTACTGTACCGAGCATACCTTCCGCATCCTCGTCATAGTGAGCATTCTGTGATGAATAATAGCCATAACCCGCATAACCGTCTGCATTATTACGGGTATAATTGTTGTTGCCGCTGTAATACCCGGTATTACTATTGTTATTGTTGTAATAGCTGTTATTTCCGCTGTTATAATTGCCTGAGTTACCCGAATTATAATATCCGTTATCACTGTTATCGCTGTAGTTATTGCTATTATAGGTATTACGGTTATAACTATTGCTATTATAATTGCTGTTACTACTATTGTTGTAACTATTGTTATTACTATTATAACTACTGCTTCCAGAATTATTTGTATTGCCAAATCCCGTATTTTTCCAGAATCCGTCAGTATACCTGTCCTTAGTTGCAGTATTATCTCTCCTGTTGTTGGTGTTACTGTTATATGAAGAATCACCCGAACCGTAATATCCGTTAGAGTATGCACTGCCGGATCTGGTACTCTGCTGCCTCTTGAGATCATCAGGTCCGCCTATACCTATGCTTCGCTCATGCATGATCTGTTCATAGGCCTGCTGTATCTTTTTAAATGTCTCCTCAGCGGCATCCTTATTGGGATTATTCAAATTATTATCTGGATGGTACTGTTTACTCAGCTGTCTGTATGCTTTTTTTACCGTCTGATCATCGTCATACTTTCCGACGCCCAGCACCATATACGGATCTAACATATTTTACTCCTTATATATCCTGTCACACAATCTCATTTAAATATTTTCTCTGTCTCTCTTAGGTGCGGATCCCATCTCAAAGCCGGTCCAGACACCCGAGTACAGTATATTCTGCAATATGTCATTATTTTCAACTATGGGAAGCATCTCATAATTTCTGGTACATTCCGACATAGTAAGTGCCAGGATCTCCCTTATAGTTTCCCTGTCGTTGCCGATACCCTTCAGGGCATTAAACTGTCCTTTTTCCTTGTCACTCTCAAAATCACAGTAGGCATCGAGTATATAAACAAACTTGCCCAGAAAGAATCCGACCTTTTCGAGATACGACTTCCATTCGTCCTCTTTATACAAAAACAGTTCGGTCATGATCCTGCCAAAGCAGCCTGCAGTCAGGTCGATATTTTCTTCTCCGGCATTCTCATAGTCTGAAAGCTTCTTCAATTCTTCTTCGATTCTCTTGGATTTCTCCGGATACTTCTCCATCACCTTTAAAGCTCTGGATTTAAGCCCTTTGGCTATGCGCCTCTTTTTTCTGTTTTTGTCGTCCTTCCAGTCATCGAGGCACTGGTAGTAAGTAAGCAGTATGTTCATCTCGGAAGCATAATCCGTATACTCGTTTCTCCTGGTCTTATGCTTACTGAAGGGATGTGCTATGCACCTGCACTCCGAAACAGTCGTATTGTCCTCATACAGACCATCCAAAAATATTGCAAGAAAAGTAAGATCATAATTTAATGTCAGACGTCCTTTAAGTCCGAAGTTATCCTTCAGATCCATGCAGAGTCCGCAATAATATGACCTGTACAGGTCAAAATCCTTAAATTTTATTTCCGGTTTGTTTATTACCACATACCCAAACATACAATACCTACCTTAAATATATATCATCAGCACAATATTTCTTAACAGCCCCGATTTAAAGAAGCCGTGTCTGATCATGATCAGTCTCTTCATCACAGGATTATACTCTTTTAACAGACAGAATCTCTTAAGCACCTTAAGTTTTCTTTTCTTAAGTATACTTCCGTAGCATCTGTAAAAGCACTCGGCCTGCGCTATAGTCTCATTTATCCTTCTCTTGATATCTTCGGCATCTGCGGCTCTGCGCTTTACATAGTTACCGAAATCGGTCTGTCCCACCTGATTGTCGGAATGCTGTCTGTACATAACGGTAGGCACATGATAAAACCTGACATTACCGAGTCCCGCACAGATCAAAGCCATCCACCAGTCATGGAACCTGATATAATCATAGTCATTTCTGAACTTAAAGCCGTTACTCTTAGCAGGATAGGTCAGTCTCAGTGCATCGGCTGCTGCCTGATTAAGTGCAACCGTACAGCCTATAGCCTTATTTTCCATCAACAGGTGACCCAAGTCACACTTGCCTGCTCTCATATGATTGGTCTTGTAGAAAGACTTCTCCAGGAACCTTAAATCCTCATCCACCAGTATGGCATCCGTAAACACCATGGAGGGCTTATGCTTTCCCCTGATCCTCTCCAGCTTTTTGAGTTTCTTTATCGTCAGGAAAATCTTATCCATCAGCCAGAAATCGTCCTGGTCTGCGAACATATAGTACTGGGTACATTTCTGGGTATTCGCACGGGATTTTATCGGATGCTTAACAAAGCTTGCTGCAGTGCTTGTAATCCTTCTGATACTCTCGATCTTAGGTCCCTTAGCCTTTACCCTGTATCCGTTTACTATTTTCTGGCTGCTGTTCTGCGCATTCTTTTCGGATACCCTGTACAGATTATACAGGAAGCTTGCCGTTGAACCAATGTTATGAGGATTTTTAGCCGCAAATATCTCATGCTTATACTGAGCTGCATACTCTGTTGCTATCTTAAAGCTGTCATCCGTAGATCCGTCATCGAAAATATACAGCTTCCAGTTGGGAACCGTTGATTTAATGATGGACTCAATCTGCTCTTTCAGATACTTTTCTCCGTTATACACGGACATTATAATATTTACGTTATACATATCCTTTTCCTTTAAAACATCTTACCGACCCTGAATCCTATAAACCTGAAGGTACAGTCCACAAAGAAGCTTACCGCATCTCCAATACCGCCGTTTTTCATAGTATATTTCAGGCCGTTCTTAACAAATACCATACCCTCGCTCTCGGAGCTCAAAGTACCGAATACCTCCGGATGCTCCTTCTGAGACTTTGCCAAAGCCTTGTTGCGCCTGTACTGCTGTCTGAGACTCAAGTTGTGCGAATGATAAACCAGTGCCTTAGCCGCATAGCTTATGCGATAATCGTTTGACAGAGCTTTATACGCGTAAAGCATATCCTCGTTAAAGTTAACATTTGTCTCAAATCCGCCAAGTTCATTAAACACCTTCATATCATACATGGCACATACATCAGAACAGAATATAGCCTTTATCTTGCCCTGATCGAGCAATGTCTTATCCTTTATCTGTGACGAAGGAGGATAATTATAGTTTCTGGCGTATCTCTCCTTAAGTGAGGCATCCTTATACGGCAATTGTCTTGCATAACATACTGCCACCCGGTCCTTTTTAAACTCACCGAGCATAACCGAGGTCAGATGCTTGTCCACAGGCATCGCATCCTGAGTCATGAACAGGCAGTAGTCACTTTCTATAGTCTCAGCCGCCTTTTGCCTGGTCCCGCCGTGATTAAATTCGCTTGCAGGTATGGCCGTGACGGTTATCCTTTGATCCGAGAGATCATGATCCTTTAAACCCTTTAACAGCTCATACTCTCCGAATTTATCGGTAACGGTCAGGTATATATTTATCTTTTTTGGTTCTGCGTCCTGTTTAAGCAATCTGTCAATAACCATGTAAACACGCTTATCCGGATTGCAGACAGGAAGTACTACCTCAAAGCTGTACATATGATCTAAGTACTCCTCTAAAAATATAGAAAAACCACACAATATGGTTAGTATAACACATTTGTGTGGTTTTTACACCTATTTTCTATAAAAAAATCATTAAATCATTAATACTGGTTAAAAGTACCCTCGGGGAAATCATATTCGCCCTCATCATCTGGGTTTTCAAAGTACTCTGCACTGTTATCACCGGGGATGGGCTGATTGATCTGGTTGGGATCTGTGAATACGCCATCGGGACTCTGCTTTGCCTCTCTTAACTCGTCCTGATTTGCCTGAAGAGCAGCAAGGTTATTCTTTAATGCTCCTACAAGCCTGTCAGAGTTGTCCTTTGCCTCCCTGTATGCTGTAGCCACAATCTTTTCAATGGTGTCAAGGATATCATCAGCATAGTTCATAGCGCCTGTCTTGATAGTACCGGAATAAGACTCTGCATCTGCGATGATCTTTTCAGACTGTGCCTTGGCATTCTGTACCATCTTATTGGCCTGCTCGTAAGCACTCTTCATGATCTCGGTCTCTTCAACAAGCTGCTGTGCGCGAACCTTTCCGTCCTCTTCTATCTGTACAGCCTTGGCATTTGCCTCATCAATGATCTCCTGAGCATCATCATTAGCCTTCTTGATGATGTTTTCGCGGTTAGCGATGATCTTCTGGCAGCGCTTTATCTCATCGGGGATATGAAGTCTGAGTTCATCCAAAAATCCGAAAATATCATCTTTCTGGACAACTATCTTGCTCTGGGTGATATTGGTTTTAGCTGACTCTACATACTCATAAAGCTCATTGATGATTTCCTCAATTCTTGACTGTGACATTTTGATATCCTCCTAGATTTATAACAAATTCTGTATTTGAAATTTACATTATTTATTCTTGGTGCGTTCCTTCACCTTACGGAACAGGTCATCCCTGATAGACTCGGGTACTATGCCGCTGATATCTCCGCCGTATAACGCTATTTCCTTGGCGATACTGGAGCTGACATATGAATACTCCTGTGAGGTGGTAAAGAAAATGGTATCGATCTCAGGGTTAAGCTTGTGATTGATCTGAGCTATCTGAAGTTCGTACTCAAAATCCGTAATAGCTCTCAATCCTCTGACTATAACGCTTGCACCGATCTTGCGTCCGAAATCAACCGTCAGTCCGTCAAAGGTCTCGACATACACATTGGGCATACCCTTAGTGACCTTTTCAAGCAGTTCTATTCTTTCGTCAACAGAAAACCACGGATGCTTTGCAGAATTGGGCAAAACACCGATGATCAGCTTATCACATACTCCTGCGGCTCTTTTTATTATATCCAGATGCCCCGAAGTAACGGGATCAAACGTCCCGGGGTATAATGCAGTCCTCATAATCGCACCTCTCAAATATGATTATAGCATTTTTTTATTTTTTAGCAATAAAAATATGTTTATTTGACCCGTATTTTTTTTCGCGGGTTATCTCCAGGGCCGTATCTTCAAGATAATCGAACTCCGTCTCAGCCGATGCCTCAACTATAATATACCCGTCATCCTTTAAAATGGGGTATCTGTCAATCATCAGCAATACTTCCTTTTCCAGTTCCTTATCATAGGGCGGGTCCATAAATATAATGTCAAATCTCTTGCCCTGATTATACAGTTTGGAAACAGCCGATGCTGCATTCATACGAAGTATATCGTATTTGACATCAAGTCCGTTAAGCACTTCCACATTTTTCTTCGTACAGTCGATGGCAGTCTTTCCCTCATCAACAAATACGCATGATGCTGCTCCACGGCTCAAGGCCTCTATGCCTATCTGTCCCGATCCGGTAAACAGATCGAGGAAATCAGCGCCATAGATGTCCGGTGCCAGTATATTAAACAGTGTTTCCTTTATCCTGTCCGTTGTAGGTCTTATATCATTTCCCGGAGGAGACTGCAGCTTTCGTCTTGCAGCATCACCTGATATTACTCGCATACTATATACCTTGCCTTTAAAATCATTTTTACATATCCAGCAGCTTCTCAAACCCGTCCTGCTGCATCGGTCTTGCAAACAGGTTACCCTGCATATACTCACAGGAGGACTTTATTAGAAACTGTCTCTGTTCCTCATTTTCCACGCCTTCGGCCACAACCTCAAGATTCAGCTTATTGCCCATATTTACGACACATTTAATGATGATCTTATCGTTTTTGTCCAGATCGGTCTTCATCAGTGAACGGCCTATCTTTATACCGTTCGGATGGAACTTAGTAAATGTATTAAGTGCAGAATAACCGGATCCGAAATTATCAATATATACCCTGAATCCGCGCTCCTGGAGTTCATGCATAACCTTGGCAACATTCTCCAGCTTGGTCACAGCTATCCTCTCATCTATCTCAAAATAGATCAGTTCGGGCTTTACCTTATACTTTTCAAGCAGCTCATCGATATACGGGATCAGCTTATTATCATAGAAATGCACTATCGAGACGTTTACGGATACAGGCACTATATTCTTTCCGCTCTCAAGTCTCTCAGTTACAAACCTAAATACCTGATCGTATACATAGTAATCCATCTTTACGATGCAGCCGTCTCTCTCAAAGATAGGTATGAAATCATCCGGCATGAGCCTGTTGAAATTGTCCTTTTTCCATCTAATAAGGGCTTCAGCGCCTATGATCTCCATATTATCGGTGCAGACTATCGGCTGGTATTCCAGGAAAAACTCTCCGCTCTCGATACCCTTCTTCATATCTGATATATATTCCGCACGTCTCTTCAGTTCAAATGCCATGGCAGGATCATAAGTCAGACAGCTGTGTCCGTATTCATGCTTCCTCTGTTTAGCGTATTTTCTTGCAAGGTTCGCATTTGAGATAGCGTGTTCTATGTTTTCCATATTGCTTCGGATGACATGAACACCTACATTTACGCACAGATTACAGTCAAAATACTTTTCAGAGAGCTTCTTTACGTAGTTTCTGGAAATCTCTTCTATACGATTTAACAGATGTGCCTTCGTATAGGTCTTATCACACTTGCATACCAGAAGGAAATTGTCCGAATGGGAACGGCAGCAGCAGATGACATACTTCGTAAATCCGTATATATCCTTTGCCACATTCTTTAGGAATATATCTCCCTCTTCATGCCCGTACTTTTCATTTATAAACTTAAAATTCGTAAAATCAAGGCTTAAAATAACAAGCTGGGCACGTTCAAGCTCCTTAAAGCTGTCCTCCACCTGCATACAGAAATATTCGTATCTCGGCAGCTTTGTAGTGTGGTCATAAGCAGAGCTGATAATATCCGAAGGTATCTCGTTTATCTTTTTATGGAACCGGGTAATATAGTCACACAAAAGATCCCTGAAGGTTAGCAGTCCCTGTCTTTCTTCATCCGTCCATACCCTGCCCGGCTTATCATCCACGAAATCCACGCATCCGACAAAGCATTCGTTTTTATACATCTGCATATGCAAGACTGAAGCAACCTTGTCATGGCGTATAAGCTTCAACGGACAGGGTACACCGTTACCTATATCCCATTCCCAGACTCTGTTAACATTTTGATTCTCATATCCGTTCAGCCACTGATCCCATACATCTTCGGTAAATCTGGCTTCGGTATTGAGCAGCTCGTTTTTTCCGTCACTGCTCCACTCGTATGTACAGCATAAAACCCTGTACTCCGATACCACCTCTTTTACGGCAATATAAGAGAGCCTTAAGGATTCCCCTACGGCTGCCAGGGAGCTTTCTATCTTGTCGTTATCATAGGTCGCTCCGTCCAGTTTTTTAGTTATCTCATCAATCAAAGAATAACCGGAATTCATCAATTACCCACCTTTATTATAAATGTATCAACAGAAGGATCAATTTCAATATCCTCGGGATAACATATCGATCCGTAAGAAAGAAGCGCGGGGATATTGATCATAGGACGGTCATCAGCCCCGTCAAATTTCTCTCTCTCGCATCCGCCGATATAAATATACTCTACCTTATATTTGTTCAGCAGTTCCTTTACATATTGTGTATCGTTTGAGGTGTATATGCTTTCGACATCAGCCTCTCTCTCGGATACAATCTCGGGTAGTCCGCCTTCTTTTGAAGTTGACTGCCACAGCCACTCATGTGTCCTCCATCCGAGTATCGTGGGAAGACCGGTGATTGAAGATACACGTTCAAAGAAGGTGTAACTGTTACCGTTTGCCTCCAATACTACAGGACGGCCCTCTATATTCTCATTCAGCCAGTTGGTAGCCAGGTAATCATCGTAGTTTTCATCCTGCATGTATACACCTGAATTGAGGTACTTATACTTTTCATTTCTGATATAGAAGCTTCCGAACAGGATCATAACAACAGTCATCAGGAATAAGGTGACCATAGTGCCTGCCAGTAGTCCTCTGGAGCTCTTCTTCTTAATCTCAAAGAGATAGAATATCTCCATGATAAACAGTACAAGCATCAGCCAGAATATGATCGTCAGTATAAAATCGACCTCTTTAGGTACCGTACCTTCCTCGATATTGAAGCTGTACTCACCAAACCATGCCTTTGACGCATTGTCAAAATATCCGAATGTCCTGATCAGTATGTAAAGCAGTACAAACGAGAATATCCTGAAGCCTTTTTTAGAATAAAATACAAATCTCGAAATGCTGTAGCCCATCACCATACCAAACATGATAAATGCCTGATATGAAAGCTTGAACATGGTATTCGCTCTCTTATAATCACCCGAGTAAATATCCTTTACATAAACAACCTCAGGGATAAGAACAAGACCTATCGCACACAGACCGAGTATGATAATAAACATATCCGAGATACGAAGGCCTGCTATAAATCTGTAAAGAGCACTTTTCTTTCCGGGATCCTGGTTCTTTCTGTCTGAAGCTGCTGCCCAACCTCTTTTCTCGTTTATAAGCACACCTAAGAAAACAAGTGTAACCAGTACGGGAAGTCCCCAGAGTATAGCGAGCTGATAAAGAGGTGTATGATTCTCACAGATGTTCAGCTGACTGGCTATCTGCTTGAAATTCAGCGTGAAAGGAAGTGCAACAAGCTTGGCAGTAACTATAACCACAACAGCATGGAACAGAGTAAGTTTTAAAGTATTCCATGAAAAGTTATAGAGCCTGCAGTTCATAAACAATATAACGGCACCGGATACTACAAAGTAGATCGGGAAATCCCAGTAATTGGTGGTGTGGAAAAGTCCGATAAAGAATCCGCAAAGCACTATCGAGGGCTGGAATATTTCGGCAAACGAGAAACCAAGCACGCCTTTCTTATTGTCGTTGGTAAGATATGTGCCGTTTGCCGCAGCCTCAAGCTGGTTTCTCCTGATAAGCAGGAGTCCCAGCAGTATCGCTATAACCGTGAGTACAAACATTATGTTTATGACATGTGCATGCAGATCTCCCAGCACAAAGGAATAGCTGGGGAACTCATGTATCGTCTTGTCATGTGTATCAGGGTTATAGCCTATGTATCTCGTCGCATTCGGGAACCAGTAATTTGAGAAACCGTAATCAGCCTTTTCAGCCAGCTGGTCGAGTCCCAGTATGCTTCTTACCGCAGGTGCAACCACAGCAAAGATATTATAATGCAGGTTACCTGCTATGGATACCGCAAGTCCTGAAATGCCCGCTGCAAAATAAGGGAAGAATCTGTCCTTGAGGCACTCTTTTTCTTTCTTAAATGCATCAGCTGCATTATATACTATCGTGCACGGAAGTATGAATGCAAATGCTGCCAGCATATTTAATGAGAAATTATAGCCGTATGCTACAGTCGTACCCGCAAGCTTTGTGATATAGGTAGCAATAAACTGACCGACATAATAGTAGTTTATAGGCTGGCCTGCAAGCCACATATCCTCGGGAGGCATATATTCAGACTTAAACATAGCCTGCATAAAGCCGTAATCCATCATCTTTTCGGTGGTACCGTAAGCTTCGGGCTTAAATGCCTTTATATAATTCCAGATAACAAAGGCGAGTAAAAACAAAAGCTCTGTAAGTCCGATATGGCTTATGGTCTCATACGGGTTTTCGAATATTACAAAATCACTTTTATCCTTCAGCTTGTTGATATATATAACATATATCACAACATTTGCCGCAAAACAGAAAAGCAGCGAAAACCAGCAGGAAAACTCGGTGAATTTCAGTATCTTAACAGATGCCATGAACCACATGAACCATCCGCTAACAGCTATACCGATTACTTTAGAGCAGATCCACCCGGAATCCTTAAAACGGCGGAGCACCAGCATAGATAGCGGCATAAATGCTATACCTGATGCAATTAATACGAGCCACCATTTGACTACCAGAGAAAACTCATCATCAAACAGCTGTCTTGCTATAAACAGAACCGTGATAAATCCAAATGCCAGTACAACCAGCTTGGCATAATAATCCCTTCTGTCCTGTTGTACTGTCGAACTCACCTTTTTTGTTGCACTCATTTCCCTTGAATATCTCCCAAATTTAATTATATACACTGATCAAAAATCCCAGTCATCAAAGAAATCATAGTCAGGCTCGGGCTCCTCGTATATATCCATGCTCTCGAGGTCTATGTCTCCCGATACCCTTTTACTGACATCGTAAATAGAGAATCTGTCTATACCCGAATCCTTTGTAAATACTCTCTCGTATGCCGATGCAATAGTCTTCTCATTCAGATCATAGGTTTCGGAATCCCTGTTAACTCTGTCGACCACTATATAATCTATCTCCGTGCTGCCGACCAGCTCATAAAGCTCGGCTACATTATCACAGGAGTAAATTTTCTCGATCATCTCATTGCGGGCACCGACATCATATCCCGCAGACCAGCTGAAATAATCCCAGCCACTGTACATCTTCTGTCCCGAAAGTATCAGTGAGTTACCGTACCCGCCATACATCAGATAATAATTTGCAGAAAGGAATATGGTATCCTTGTCGGAATTATCCCATATCCACTCCATTATCTCATCCTGATAAGGGTATTTCATCGCACGCTCATCCACATTTTTCCTGGCTACGATATAAAACTCAAATATACCCGTTGCTGTCAGGAAGAAAACTGCCAATGCTCCGAGTATGCCGTACCATACATCCTTCTTTTCAAACAGGCCTACGACATATACCGCAGCAAATATATCAAGCAGCATGATGGACATCATGACATACTTATGGTTAACTGATATATCAGGTGTAAGAGATACAAAGAAAGCAAATACCATTGGCATTGAAAAACATGCCATAATATACTTTCTCGGTCCCTTTGATGCTACAAACTGAAGCAGGAGTATCACTGGTAAAATACCCATCAGCTTCCATACATAGTTTATGGCACCGGTCAGATTTTTCGGATTGCTCAAAAAGCCATAATACAGCTGCGGATCAAAAAGCTGTGATGTTATAAAGCATTTGCTCTGTATAAAACTTAAAAGCCCGGCAATACCGGCCACTATAACAAATTCGAGACGTCTGTCACTGCCTGCAGCCACAAAGAACAGAACTATGACCGTACCGATGAGCACCGCTCCATTAAAGAAACCCGATGCCCCCAGCAGCAGACCGGTAAATACGGCTGTCTTATAGTCTTTTATCAGCCAGCCCTCTTTTGATATGAGACTGTCCTTGAAAAACAGCTGTAAAAAGAAAGGCTTACTCGTCTTTTCCGCTTCGGCTTTCTCACATAGTTCCCTGTATTTCAGCAAAAGCCTTGTACAGCCGTCAAAAAACGCCGGCAGAACAAGAACTATGACCAGCAGCATTATGATAAGGCTGAATGAAAGATGTCTTTGGTTACAGTATACATTCAGGTTCCAAAGACCCCAGTTTTCATTTTCCGTCGAGCCGATAAACTCAACAGTGTCGTACAGAGTCTTAGCGACCTCACCCTTCGGTATTGTCAGGATATACTCAAACAAGGCATGTGAACTCCTGAAGGTATAGAATAACAGGGTAAGATATCCTATGCTCTTCTTTCCTGTAAGCTTTACTGCCAGTACAAACAGCATCGAATATGAAAGTATCATACTGATAATACTGGGGATATTGAGAGCCTGGTCAAGTCTCAGTCCCAGATATTCCAGGTTTCCGCATAAAAACTGGAACATGAAATGATACTTTACATCCTCACCGCCAAAAAATGTGTATTGAGTCGGGAAATTATTACCGTGCGAAAACGACCTCATCATGCTAAGATGCGTGCTGAAATCACTAAATACCGAAAGACCTATCTTCAGCTTTCCGTCCAGTATACCAAGTGTCTTAAACATGAGGTAGAAAACCAGAAGACACACCAGAGTGATAACAACGATCTCAACAGTGGTAATCTTCTTTCCCTCACCCTTAAATACATTGCCCTTACGCTTGATTATGAAATACATGGCTACCGCAGAGAAAACCGCAGCCGCCGACATAACAAGCCCGTTCGCCAAGCCTATAGGGTTTGAGCTGTTTCTGAAAATACAGCAAATAATATACAAAAGCCATGTAAGTACCAGCACTCCGGTCACGAAATATGCCGGAATCCTAAGGTACATACTGCTTATATTTATCTTTTTCCCATAAAATGAGTTTTCTGTAAGCGCACCTATGTTTTTAAACACAAGCTCTATGATACAAAAGCCTGTCAGAAAACACAAAATAAGGTAAAATATGCCAAGCATCTTGTTTTTTCTCCTATTCGGACAAAATTCAACACTTTATTATAGCATACTTCACCTTAAAACCGCAAGTATATTTTTTAGTTCTGACTTTTCACATAATCCGATGCCAGGCTCAGAAGATCCGCATCTGCGTAGATGTCCGCCAGCTTCCATGAAAGCTCTCCGGACTGTCTGATACCGAATATGTCTCCGGGGCCCCTGAGTCTCAGATCCTCTTCTGCTACCTTAAATCCGCTGTTATTGTTTTTAAGGATGTCCAGACGCTCGTCTATATCCTGTCCGGCACAGCCTTTCATAAAGATACAGTATGACTGATGGCTGCTTCGACCAACACGTCCTCTTAACTGGTGCAGCTGAGCCAAGCCGAATCTCTCAGCATTTTCTATCATCATGACCGTGGCGTTCTTTACGTTTACACCGACTTCTACAACTGTAGTTGATACCAGGACCTGTATCTCACCTGCCGCGAAACGCTCCATGACATCATTCTTTTCCTGAGGCTTCATCTTTCCGTGCAGGTATTCCACCTTTATATCAAGTCCGTCACCGGCCTTTAGTGCTGCCATCTGATAGTAATCCTTCAGTGTTTCGGTGTAATCTATAACGTTTTCACCGCCCATATCCTCGCTCTCTTCTACCATCGGGCAGATGATATAGGCCTGGTGACCATCCTTAATTTCTTTTCTTATAAAATTGAATGCTGTCGGGCGATAGCTTGTGTCTACGACACAGTTCTTTATAGGCAGTCTTTCTGCCGGCAGCTCATTTATGACAGATAAATCCATATCCCCGTATAGTATAAGGCTCAGTGACCTCGGTATGGGAGTTGCACTCATTGAGAGTATATGGGGCTTTAAGCCTTTTTCCTTTAAGGTCTTTCTCTGGTTTACTCCGAAACGGTGCTGCTCGTCTATGACTGCCAGTCCCAGGCAGTTAAACTCAAGTCCTTCCTGGATCAATGCATGTGTTCCTATGATCACATCTATCTCTTTTGATGCTGCCTTTGCATAGATTTTCTTTTTCTGGGCTGCTGTCTGAGAGCCTACGAGCAGTTCTGTCTTTACTCCGAACTCGTTTAGTCTCAGATTGAATTCTTCAAAATGCTGCTTTGCAAGTACTTCGGTAGGCACCATCACTGCAGCCTGATATCCTGCTTTTACCACTGCAAGTATGGCTAACATAGCTATTACTGTTTTTCCTGAGCCTACATCTCCCTCTACCATTCTCGACATCAGATGCTTTGATGACAAGTCCTTTGATATGTCGCTCCAGGTCTTCATCTGAGCGTTAGTCAGTTTAAAGGGCAGATTAGAAAGCATTTGATCACATTCTGCAAATGAAGATACCGGATATCTGTTTATTTCCTCTGTCTTTTTACTCTGCAGCTCTCTCAGTGCTGTCAGGAACTCGGTAAATTCGTCAAATACCAGTCTGCGCCTTGCTGTTAAAGCTTCCTGTTTTGATTTAGGGAAATGTATGATCTTTATGGCATCGCTCAATTTCATAAGATCATTTGCTTTTCTGAATGAAGCAGGCAGCTTATCTTCTATCTCGACCTCAGAAAGTGCCTCATGAACCGCTTTTGATATGAAGTTACTGGTTATACCTTTTGTCAGATCATATATTGGCTGGAGGTTATTTAACAGCTTGACGTACTCATTTCGCTGGTACATCTTGGGCTGATTGATCGCAAGTTCTGCGTTGTCACGCTTCACCGTACCTCTGAACAGATAGCGGTAGCCGGGCTTTAGCAGCTTTACCAGATACGGCTGGTTAAACCATACGAGTTTAAGTGCTCCTGTAGCATCGCTTACATAGCAGGTTACAATATGACGCCTGCCGACCTTTGAGGTCAGTCTGGAGATGACGCCTTCGACTGCGATAATCTTTCCTTCCTGGGCCGTATTTATCGGGGCAGGGATCAGAAATTCGTCGTAGTCTCTGGGGTAATGTGCGAGGATGTCGGAGACTGTGTAGATGCCGAGCTTCTCTAAAAGCTTGACGGTTTTGTCACCGACGCCTTTTATGGTTTTGACGTTGTCAGTTAGGGTCATATGAAGTCCTTTCGTATTTGAGTGACGGGAGGCAGGCGGGATGTTACATATTCACGGGAGTCAAGCACGATATATCCCCGGGAATGCCGAACAGGTCGACTTTTCCCAGAGGAATATGTCATAGTCTCTTTCAGAGCCTATGGCATATTCCTCTACCCGCGGGAAAAATCGCGCTACGCGGAGGCATTCCCGGGAATACACCGTGCCCGCCTCCCTGTACTATTCAATACTCAAGGAAACATCCCGTCTGCCTCCCTGTACAAGTAAACCTTTTAGTACAGTTCGCATATTTCCTTATTTTTCATTCTGAGCCATGTCAAGACTGCTTTAGCAGTGTTGACATAGACTAAGAATCTAATAGTTTTCGGTTTTATATACTATAACTACATGTACAATTTCAATATCTCATATACAGAGGATACAGGTAGTCCAACTACATTATAATAGTCCCCATCTATCTTACTGATAAATGGTGCGAAAAGTCCCTGGATGGCATATGCTCCGGCTTTGTCCATGGGTTCGCCCGTGTCTACGTAGCGTTCTATTTCTTCATCTGTCATCGGGAGTACATGGACATCAGTGCAAACATTATATGTATAGGTCTTTTCGTTTGGTACAATGATGGTTACTCCTGTATATACCTGATGGATGTCTCCGGCAAAGCTTTTTATCATGCTTATGGCTTCCGCTCTGTCTGCGGGTTTTCCCATTATATGTCCTTTATGGGCTACGACTGTATCAGAACCGATTATTATTGCATCAGGATTTTTAGCTGCTACATCCCTTGCCTTTAGTTCTGAGAGCTTCATCACCAGCTTATCGGGCTGTTTTTCATCTGTATTCTCGTCACAGTCACTTACCTGTACTTCAAAGTCTATACCGGTCTTTGCGAGTATTTCTTTTCGTCTGGGTGATGCTGAGGCGAGTATTACCTTATATTTTTGTGTTTTCATTTTCGTTCCTTTTGTTTTTACTTAATATATTCTACTAAATGCAAACCTATAGTTATGCCATACCGAACATGATCAACATCATTTTGTTACATTAATATCAATGTTATATTAGCGCAATATTTTCTAAATTTGAAAACTTATTTAACAAATCTCTAATTTGGTTTTCAGTAGACGGTACACTACCCTGTATCATACTCTTGCTGCCGCCACCCTTTGCGTTCAACTGAGTTTTTAAACTATTTAAGACTGCTGTACAGTCTGTTGTCATTGATGATACTATGTAACTGTAGCCTTTTTCATCTGTTCCGATAAATATGCCGCACAGGCCCTTGCTCTGTTTTACCATAGTGTTTACGGTTGCACGGGCGGCATTCATATCCGCTGTTTCTATAAATATCACGGGATTTTCTTCTTTTATGACCTCATTTGCCTTGAGTAACAGTATCGTATTCATCTGACCGATTAAGTCAAATCTGGCTTTTCTGAGGTCTTCGTTTAGTTTCTCTGTACCGGATGCAACATCATCTATCGGTACTGAAAGCAGCTTCGAGATGCTCCTGCAGGATTCAAGCTTGGTCCTGTAATCCTTTAGTGCACGGTAGCCGCATCTGATTGTCATCCTGGTACCGCCCTTAAAGTGTTCGGCTGAGATGATCTTTATAAGTCCTATCTCTCCTGTTCTTTTTACATGAGGTGCGCAGCAGGCACATACATCATATCCCGGGAATTCAACGATCCTCACCTGCCCTGTCAGCTCTTTTTTGCTACGGTAATCTATTTTTTTGAGTTCCTCATCGGTAGGATACAGCACCAGTACCTCGATATTCTCAAACACGGCACGGTTTACGGTATTTTCTATCAGCTCTATATCTTCATCGCTAAATGTGCCGTTAAAATCCAAGGTACAGTTATCTGCACTTAATGCAAATCCGACATTATCAAATCCGAAGAATCTGTGTACAGTGCCAGATACCAGATGCTCCCCCGAGTGGTTCTGCATCTTATCAAAGCGCTCTTCCCAGTTGATCATGCCGTGAATCCTTCGAGGTTGTTCTAAAACTGTTTTTTCTTCACTTTCCTGATCCATGAGCCTTGCCAAGTGATAAACCGTGTCATCCTTTATATAACAATGGAATACTTCATATACATCACTGCTGTCCAGGTCGTAAAACTTGCCGGTATCCGAGGTCTGGCCTCCCTGTTCAGGGAAAAAGCAGGTTTTTTCGAGTTCAAACTCATATACTTCCTCGTTATTCCATTGTATTTTCTGTACTTTTACGACATCCGATATTACTTCCCTGATATATGCATCCGAATTAAATAGATTTTTATTCATTTTCTTCTTTACCTTTTCGCTTTAAAGTGATATAGTATTAAATGACATTATATTGAAAAACGGAGGAACATACAATGCCTATTACAGATATTCTGGATAAAAACTGTGAGCTGTACGGAAATGAGATAGCTCTGGTTGAAATAAATCCGGAAGTCACTGATAACAGAAGGGTTACCTGGAAGGAGTACAACCTTATCGAGGCTAATCCCACTACTCATTACCGTCGTGAAATCACCTGGAACGTTTTTAACGAGAAAGCTAACCGTTTCGCCAATCTGCTCCTTGAGCGCGGTATCAAGAAAAATGACAAGGTTGCCATCCTGCTTATGAACAGTATCGAGTGGCTGCCCATTTACTTTGGTATCTTAAAGACCGGTGCTCTGGCTGTTCCGTTAAATTTCAGATATGCTTCTGATGAAATAAAGTATTGTCTCGATCTTGCCGAGGCTGATGTCCTCGTTTTCGGTCCCGAGTTTATCGGCCGTATTGAAGAGATTGCAGATGAGATCAGTAAAAAACGTCTTCTCTTCTTTGTTGGCCAGAACTGTCCAACATTCGCTGAAGATTATAACACACTTACAGCTAATTGCTCAAGTTCTTTTGAAAAAATTCCGTTGACCGACGAGGATTATGCAGCTATTTACTTCTCATCAGGTACTACCGGTTTCCCTAAGGCTATCTTACATAAGCATATGAGCCTGATGCACAGCTGTAAGGTTGAGCAGAACCATCACGGACAGACTCATGATGATGTTTTCCTCTGCATCCCTCCCTTGTATCATACAGGTGCTAAAATGCACTGGTTCGGCAGTTTCCTGGTTGGTGCAAAGTCCGTACTTCTTAAGGGTACAAAGCCTGCTACCATTTTAAAGGCTGTTTCCGATGAACAGTGTACCATCGTTTGGCTCCTGGTACCGTGGGCACAGGATATCCTCGATGCTATAGACAGGGGCGATGTTAAGCTTGCCGATTACAAGCTCGATCAGTGGAGACTGATGCATATAGGTGCTCAGCCCGTACCTCAGAGCTTGATCAACAGATGGCTTAAGATATTCCCTCATCATGATTATGATACAAACTATGGTCTGTCAGAGTCCATCGGACCCGGCTGTGTACATCTCGGTGTCGGTAATATCAATAAGGTCGGTGCTATCGGTAAAGCCGGTTATGGTTGGGAAACTAAGATCGTCGATGAAAAGAGAGTTGAAGTTAAACGCGGCGAAGTCGGTGAGCTGGCTGTTAAAGGCCCCGGCGTCATGACCTGCTACTACAACGATCCTAAGGCTACAAGCGAAGTACTTGCCGACGGATGGCTTTATACAGGTGATATGGCTATGGAGGATGAGGATGGTTTCATCTTCCTCGTAGACAGAAAGAAGGATGTCGTAATCAGCGGCGGCGAGAACATTTACCCCGTACAGATAGAGGATTTCATAAGAACAAACAATGCTGTTAAGGATGTTGCCGTTATCGGTGTACCTGACAAGCGTCTCGGAGAGACCACTCTGGCTGTTATCGAAGTCAAGGAAGGCTTCTCTCTCACCGAGGATGAGGTTAATGAGTTCTGTCTCAAACTGCCCAGGTATAAGCGTCCTCATCATATCATATTTAATGAGATACCCAGAAATCCTACCGGAAAGATTGAGAAACCCAAGCTTAGAAAGATGTATGGCGGCGAAAGCTTAGTAGCTGCCCAAAATAAAGGATGACAGGCGGGATTGTGTTACAATCATGCCAACACAAAATAAAAAGGAGGTTGCAAAATGTTTTGTACAAATTGCGGTAAGCTGCTAAAAGACGGCGAAATATGTGACTGTCAGAAGCAAACTTCAGTCCAGCCACAGGTTGAAATATCACCCATAGCTGAAGCAGCTCCCATCGAAAGCACAGTAACTCCGATAATGGATGTGGCTCCAATAAACGCTGCACCCACAGCCGATGCCAGTTTTGACCAGGCTGTAGCTCAGGCAGATGCTACCATTGCAAATGCTGCGGCTGCTGCTGATGCCACTATAAACGGTACACAGCAGGCTCCTGTCAATAATCCTGCTCCGGCTGCAGAACCTCAGATTGATCCTATAAAAGCAAGGATAGCCCAGCAAGAGGCTGAAAATGCCCAGGCTCAGGCAGCTGCCGCTGCTGCAGCCGCTCATGCCGGTGCTATGGCTGCTGCTCAAAATGCTAACAACAGAGCTAATCAGTACTATCAGCAGTATGCTCCTCAGCAGGCTCCTGCAGGTCAGCCTCAGGGACAGTTCGCTCAGAATATACCTCAGGGCGGTCAGTTCAATCAGGCACCCAATGGTCAGTTTGCGCAGAATATTCCCCAGGGTCAATACGGACAGGCTCCCCAATATGGTCAGCCCCAGGTATCTCCGAATAATCAGTACGCAGCCCAGAGAGCTCAAAATCAATATGGTGCTCCCGGTCAGTACGGACAGGCTCCTCAGCAACAGCAGAGTTATCAGTACCAGGGTAATCCTTATGCTAACTCATATAATCAGGCTCCGCCTTCATATTATGGCCAGCAGGTCTACATGAGCGATGATGAAAGACTTAAGAAATATATGTCTTCGCCTAAATTTGTGGCTGCACGTGATTTCATGTGCTCGATGCCTGTTTTGTTATATGCGATTTCAGTCAGTGCACTGCTTGTATTTTTCTGTGTTACCATGACCAGTGTCTGGGATCTTATCCATCCTCTGTACATTCTTTTATGTATAGGCGCCTGGATAACATTTGCTTCCGGATTAAAGTCCAAGAAAAACAATACTCTTCCTTCTACTTCAGGTTTGAGTATCGGTAGCGGTGTTGCAATCACAATGCTTGTTCTCTGGTGTATAGCATTCGGACTTATCATCCTGATCCTTCTGCTTGGTATTGTCGCTGTGTTACAGTCCGGCGTTTCAATGGATAATTACGGAACAATAGTCCTTTTTGTAACATTTGCTGTTTCTATCTTAGCTTTGGTTCTTGGAATAAAGTATTACTCAATACAGTCCAGAAACCTCAAGAATATCAGATACTGCATCACTAACGAAGCAAATCCCAGAAGATTTTCAATCTTCCCTTCAGTTATTCTGATCCTCGGAGTTGTTCTTTCTATTATCGGCATTATCGGTATGCAGGGTGTTATGGGCAGCACCAAGTTAAAGAATCTTGTATCAGATTACCTGCTTGAGTACTTCAGGGAAAGCGGTATCAGTAAGATAGACAAGGATCTTCCAAGACAGTTTACCGAAACTATTATAAACAGTGTCTGGAGCACAAAGGCACAGGTAATGAGTATTATCAGTTCAGTTCTCGGCATCATCGAAATGCTGTCAACCGCAGTAATATATATTTCTGCTAAGTCCAAGTTAAACGATTTTACAGAACTTTGATTTCTGACAAAAAATAAGGATGTGAACATGGGATATAATCCAAGTTCACATCCTTTTATTATCTTTAAATCTAAAACAACAAGATACTTCGCTATACCCAGAATGATAAAACCTTATACTTAGTATTATTTGTAAAGTTCGGCTGCCATCCTTGCTATCTCATCAGCTGCCGCATAGAGCTGCTGTACGGTGGCATCTATAAGCTCCATCTCACTCTTTTCAGACTGGATACTGTCATTGATTGTAGAAATCTTATCCTGGATATCCTTTACGGAATCATTCATGCCGTTAAGGATTTCTGCGATATGCTCTGTGGTCTTTTTTGTAGAATCGGAAAGTTCACGAACGTTTTTAGCTACTACACCGAAACCACGTCCGGCCTCACCTACACGTGCTGCCTCTATACTTGCATTAAGTGAAAGGAGATTCGTCTGGCTCGCTATACCTTCGATGGAGCCTAAGACATTCTTTGAAGCCTTAACGGATTTCTCGATACCCTTTGCAGATTCATTAACCTCACTCTGTTTATCTGCAACTTCTGTCATCTGCTGTGCTGCTATATCAACAGTCTTTGAAATCTCGGCAATACCCTTTCTCAATGCCTCGATACTGGGTGTCATCTCTTCCTTGAACTTGATCTGGTTTTCCTTTTCCTTGGTTATATCAAGGATGGTACCGGCCATCATCTGAGGCATACCGTCATCCGAACGCACTATGGTATTTCTCGCACGTACCCAGATATACTCTCCGGTCTTTCTCTTCATACGGAACTCTTTATCAACAACCGGCTTTGTCGGATCTTCAAAATGGTTATCCCTGGCATCAAATGCTATCTGAAGATCCTTCGGATGAATTCTTGCTCCATATGCACCTACAGTATCAGGGAAATCAGGATCATTATCTTCAAAACCGAGTATGCGCTTTAACTGCCTGTTATAAGTACATGGAGACTGGGTATCATCCATAGCATACTGTGTAAGATCTACGCTCCAGCTGCCTTCCTCCATAAGTCTGTCAAGTGCCATGCGTCTGACATTATTATATCTTACTGATTCTTCATTCTGCTTAGCCTGATCTATATCATGGAATGTGCCGATAAAAGCCTTCGGATTTCCTTCATAATCCCTTATGCATTCTCCGGCCGCATGGAACCACTTGTATTTTCCCTGTTTAGTCAGCAAACGATATTCGATATCATACTTAGTCCTTCCGGTCTTATCCATTACTGCAGCTGCATACAACCCATTTACAGCCTCTGAATCATCAGGATGCATGATACCCGATAATGATACTACATCATTTTTAAGTTCCTCAATTGAATAACCACCAAGCAGCTTCCTGAATTCATCAGTAAAATTGATTTTAACCATATTACCGGTTTCATCAAATTTTACTGTCCAAAGTCCGAGATGAGCACAACGGTTAACGGTTTCAAGCTCATATTCACTCAAAGCGAGCTTATCCTTATATTCCTTAAGCTGTTTCTCAAGCTCAGCGATTCTTTCGCTTTGATCATCTTTTACAGTCTTTTTGCCGAACATCCCCATAATATGTACCATTCGCAGGCATAGTGCCGCGGTCTTCGTCGCCTGCTGCGAAAACCGTAAGAATGAACAGATAATTCATCCTTCATAACTACAGTAATGATAAAAAGCAAAATAGAAATAGTATAATATATTATTATACTATATTTCACGTATTTGTCAAACTATTTACTGATTTTTTTGAGATTTATCTGTCATAGATACAATGATCAGGTTATCCTCTTACTCAGTCACAAAAACAGCACCAGAACAAGCCGGCAGCTTTATCTCGTAATAGCAGTTGCCCATAGAGGTGATCTTTACCTGCTCGGTCTCAATATTATTTATCAGGCCGCCATTTATGTCACCTTTATTATCTCCCGACACATTGGCTCCCGATGCTGAAAGTATCTTGAGCATGGTGTCGGATGTGGCATTAAACTTAACTACTGCCTCGTTTTCATCATTGTTTACAGCTACAAATACATGCTGGTTTTCTGTCTCACGTGCAAATACATACTGCCTGTTGGTAAGTACTATCTGCCTGTATCCTCCTCTGGTAAAGGCCTCATTGCATGACTTATCCGTTCTGGCCTTTGCAAGGCTTTCAAAGAATGAGGTTATTGGGTTTTCCTTATAATCTTCCGCTTTCATGCAAGGTCTTAACGATGCATCGGAAAACTTTTCCTTCTTGCCTTCGATAGCAAATTCCGATCCGTAATATATCGAAGGGATACCGGGCAAAGTATATAGCAGGAAATGAACTGGTACAAAATGTGCCTTGTTATTTAACTTTGTAAATATTCTCTCTACATCATGATTGTCTACAAAGTTATACAGCATACATCCTTCATTACGATTTACACCCATATCCTGAAGACGCTTTACCGTATGCGCTATTTCAAAATAATTATAATCATTATGTCCCGAATAAAGAGCCTTATGCAGATGATAATTGGTCACGCTGTGCAATGTACCCTCGTTTACCCATCTTACATATTCTCCGTGGATCACCTCTCCCATAAGCCAGAAGTCAGGCTTGATGGTATTTGCGAGTCCTCTCAGCTGTTTCATAAAATCAAAATTCAGCACATCGGCAGCATCGAGACGTATACCGTCCACATCAAACTCGCTGACCCAGAAACGTACCACATCAAACAGATAATCCCGCACTGCCTGATTCCAAAGGTTGAGCTTCACCAGGATATTGTAGCCTCCCCAGTTATCATAGGAGAATCCGTCATTAAACTCGTTATTTCCCCAAAAGTTCACGTTACAGAACCAGTCTTTATACTGTGAGCCCTCTCTTTTCTCCTTTAAATCCTTAAAAGCGAAGAAATCACGTCCGACATGGTTGAATACACCGTCGAATATTACCTTTATACCTTCTTTATGGCATCTGTCCACAAATGACTTAAGGTCATCATTTGTTCCTAAACGTGTGTCAAGTTTCCTATAGTCGGTAGTATCATAACCATGTGACTTTGATTCAAATAATGGTCCGATATATATACCGTTGCACCCGATATTCTTTATGTGCGGTATCCATTTCTCTATATCCTGCATACGGTTTACAGGCTCTCCGTATGGGTTGTCAAACGGAGCTCCGGTCATCCCCAAAGGATATATATGATAGAATATTGCTTCATTATACCAGGACATTTTTGCCTCCAGATTATTATTTTAAAGAATTCTGTCATCCTAAGCAGTGCAAAGGATGACAGAAAGTAAATTTCATTTATCGGTTTATTTATTATTCATAATCAACAACATTTACCCACTTCATTAGGAGCTCCATCTCTTCCTCATGTCCTTTTACGGACTGTGAAGCGGCAACGATGGGGATCCATTTCTGGACATACTGCATAGCGGTATCGCTCTTCTTGCAGAAAAGCTTAAGATACTTCTCACCTGTCTCCATATCGTTGTTCAGCCAGAAAAGCAGGTATGTACGGGCTGCATCGGCTGATGCATTACCCTGGGTAGCATGTGCCCAGTCGAGGATATACATGGTACCATCATCCTTAACGATGATATTTGAAGGGTTGAAATCACCATGGCATACCTTAACATGCTTGGGCATACCTTCCAGACGGGTATGAAGCTCATATCTGGTGGTAGCGTCCAGCTTGGTCTCGCTGATCTTTCTGTTCATCTTATCCTTAAGCTTATTAAGCAAAGGACAGCGCTTAGACTGTACCTCCAGCTGCAGGTCAACAAATTTCTCCAGGTACTCGTCCTTCTTTTTGGGATTCTGTTCCATCAATTTGTCAAGAGGAGTACCCTCAATGTACTCGCTGACGATAGCCCACTTGCCATCCACTACGGTTACTTCCTTTAACTTAGGGATGTTAAGGCCGGTCTCTTCTATCCTGGCAGTGATCAGCGCCTCATTAAGGACATCTGCCTTTGAATAACTCTCATCAAAAACCTTTATACAATTATCACCGTCACGGTATATTTTCTTATTCTTTCTGACGGATATGACATTTTTTAAATTCATATCAAACCTCCTCATGCTTTCCATAATATGCATTTAAGAACATCTGCTTAATCTCGGAGATAAGCGGATATCTCGGATTTGCTCCGGTACACTGATCATCAAATGCATTTTCTGACATCTCATCAAGTGTCTTAAGGAACTCAGCCTCATCGGGCACATAGTCCCTGATCGTCTTCTTGATGCCGATCTTTTCCTTGAGATCATTGATTGCTGCGATCAGAGCCTCTACCTTTGCATAATCTGCATTGTTTTCAGCATCAGCTTTCTTTGTACTCTTCTTTCCGCCCTTACCTGCTGTTTCCTTTACTTCAAGTCCGAGATACTCAGCTATCTCAGCGTATCTCCTAAGAGTCTTCGGATGATCGTACTGAGGGAAGGTGCCCATCTTATGAGGTGCTTCTTTAGAGTTAAATCTGATAACCTCCTCAAGCATCAGTGCATTTGCTACACCGTGTGCTATATGGTGGTAAGCACCAAGCTTGTGAGCCATAGAGTGGCAAACGCCGAGGAATGCATTTGCGAAAGCCATACCAGCAAGTGTAGCTGCATTAGCCATCTTCTCACGTGCTACCACATTGGTACCGTCCTCGTAGGCGATAGGCAGGTATTCAAAAATAACCTTCAATGCCTGCAGAGCCAGGCCATCGGTATAGTCGGTAGCCATCATCGATGCATAAGCCTCTAAAGCATGGGATACAGCATCTATACCAGATGCGGATGTCAGTCCCTTAGGAGCTGTCATCTGGAAATCAGCATCAACTATAGCCATCTTAGGTAATAACTCATAATCTGCAAGAGGATACTTGATACCGTTGCTTTCATCAGTGATAACCGCGAAAGGAGTAACCTCCGAACCGGTACCTGCCGATGTAGGGATAGCTACAAAGTATGCCTTATCTCCCATATGAGGGAATTTATATATTCTCTTTCTGATATCTACAAAACGCATAGCCATGTCTGCGAAATCTGCTTCGGGATGCTCGTATAAAAGCCACATGATCTTTGCAGCATCCATAGCCGAACCGCCACCGATAGCTATGATCACATCGGGTTCAAAGCTCTTCATCAGCTCTGCGCCGGCCTTTGCACTCTTCAATGTCGGGTTGGGCTCAACATCACTGAAGGTAGTATGAACTATACCCAGACTGTCAAGCTTATCTGTTACAGGCTTGCACATACCCGACTTAAACAGGAAGCTGTCAGTTACGATAAACGCACGTTTCTTGTTCATATCTGTCTTAAGTTCTTCAAGGGCAAGTGCAGTACAGCCCTTCTTTATATAAACCTTTTCAGGAACTCTGAACCAGAGCATATTCTCCCTCCTTATAGCAACGGTCTTGATATTTAAGAGATGCTTTATACCTACATTCTCACTTACTGAGTTGCCGCCCCATGTACCGCAGCCGAGTGTAAGTGAAGGTAAAAGCTTAAAGTTATAAAGATCTCCGATACCGCCGTGTGAAGAAGGAGTATTAACAACTATACGGCAGGTCTTCATACGCTCCTTGAACTCATCAAAGACATCCTGTCTGGTATTAAGATCGATGTAAATGGATGATGTATGACCATAACCGCCGTCAGCAATAAGTCTCTCAGCCTTGCTGAATGCATCCTCGATATTTTTAGCCTTGTACATAGCAAGTACAGGACTAAGCTTTTCATGTGCAAACTCTTCGGAAAGCTCTACAGATTCAACCTCTCCGATAAGCACCTTTGCAGACTCGGGTACCTTAACACCTGCCAGTGCTGCGATCTTAAAAGCGGTCTGGCCTACTATCTTTGCATTAAGCGAACCATTGATGATAATGGTCTTTCTAACCTTTTCTGTCTCGGCGGGGCTTAAGAAATATGCGCCGCGATATGCAAACTCTTTCTTTACCTTGTCATATATATCCTTAAGTACGATAACCGACTGTTCAGAAGCACAGATCATACCGTTATCAAAGGTCTTGGAATGAATGATAGAGTTTACTGCCAGTACTATATCTGCACTGGAATCGATGATGGCGGGAGTATTACCTGCACCAACGCCCAGAGCAGGCTTACCTGACGAATAAGCAGCCTTTACCATACCGGGGCCGCCTGTAGCCAGGATGATATCTGCTGATTTCATAAGCAGGTTTGTCATATCAAGTGACGGTACATCTATCCAGCCGATGATGCCCTCGGGAGCACCTGCCTTTACAGCAGCCTCCAGCACTATCCTTGCTGCCTCAATGGTAGACTTCTTTGCTCTCGGGTGAGGGCTGATGATGATACCGTTTCTGGTCTTTAAGCATACTAAAGTCTTGAATATTGCAGTACTTGTGGGGTTTGTGGTAGGTATAACAGCAGCTACCAGACCTATGGACTCAGCCACCTTCTGTATGCCTGCTGCCTTATCCTCTTCTATAACGCCGCAGGTCTTTGCATCCTTATATGCATTATAGATATACTCAGAAGCAAAGCTGTTCTTTATAACCTTGTCTTCCACACAGCCCATGCCTGTCTCTTCAACAGCCATCTTTGCCAAAGGAAGACGTGCTGCGCATGCTGCGGTAGCGGCAGCCTTAAAGATCTTGTCCACCTGCTCCTGACTGTAAGCAGAAAACTCCTCCTGAGCCTTACGAACTCTTTTCATGAGCTCTTCCAGCTTCTCAACGCCGTCAACAATCATCTGTTCCATGCTTATCCTCTACTTTCTATGTATATTTTTTTAGTTCCCATATGCTTTATAATATACCACTAAAACGCCCCTAAGTCAATTAAAAAGAGGATCGTCTCCGACCCTCTTATCTGTTAAAAGAAATATTTACCAATCTGTCATACTGAGCGATAGTGTCATCAAGGTGTGTAAATCTCGATCATTTCGCTTACCACATCGGTAAAATCACCGGTTGCTGTGTCATACACTTCGAAAATATGGAATTCAGTACCCTCAAATACGTTCAGACCTTCATCCTCGGGCTTTGCACCGTTTCTTCTTATCTGAGCATACTTCTTACCGCTAATATAGCAATCTAATCCGTACTTCTCACTGTCTGCGTAAGCCAGACTGACTCTGGTATTCTTGTTTATCTTAAGCTTGACATCACTTGCATAAACAAAATCCAGTGTAACATAGTTATCACCGTAAAGATCATAATCTTCATAAGCTTTGTAAATACTGCCATCTATTGAAAGCAGTCCGAAATATGTATGTTCAGGATTGTCCTCATAGTATTCTTTATATTCATCACCATAAAAGTCATGATAATCCTTTGGAGCACAAACGATAAGACGGCAGCCATCTTCAAATTTCTTGATCTCGACAGGTTCTCCGTCACCGTCAAGTTTAAACATCTTGACGATCTTAGCTTCCTTACCCATGAAATCCAGTGTATCGCCAACCTTAGTACCATAAACCTCATCATATGTCTTGTTATAAGCAGCATAATAATCAACGGTCATAGTATAATTTCCATCTGCATCAGCCTTGGAAATGCTCTTGATCTTTGCAGGTATGCTGCTGTTAAAGCTGCAAGGCTTCATGTTCTTTATCTTGATACTCTTAACATACTTCTTACCGTTCTTCAGAGTAACTCTTACAGAGTAATATCCGTTTATATCCGCATAAATCCTGGCATTAACGCTTCCGTCCTCTTCATAATAGTAAGGCTCTTCAGTATTCTTCCAGTATTTATTTGCAGTCTTCTTAACCTTACCATACTGATACTCAAGTTTTTTAATATTGTCCTCTGATGTAGCCACACTTATATAAATATAACAATATCTGTGACAGTCCTTCTTTGTGGAAGGTGTAAGTGTGATCATATTGGACTTTGCCTGGGTCTCAATGCTTCCGATCAACATAACGCCAAGCACTGCAAAAACGAATGCTGCTAATAATTTCTTAAGTTTCATGTTCTTTACCTCTCTCCTTTTAGATTTGGAAAAACTACTTTTACATTATAGCACAGATCTCATAATTATTCACTAATAATTTTGCTAAAATCCAAGTTCTAAACCGATATTATAAATGGCTATACATTTAATTAACCAAAAGCTCCTGCGGTATACTGTCAAGCAATTCATCAGCCTCGGATATCAGCTCCTCATAGGACCTAAACGGATATTTATAAATATAGTATCCCTTACGGTCGTCCTTCCATCTAAACTGAAGCAGGGTATTATCCTCGGAGGAATAACCGTAGTAATTCCTTACCTTCGCTATTTCCTCGAGATTTTCATTCAATATATATCCGTCATATCCGTATATGATAGCATAATAACCGGTACCCTCCATGCTATAAATACCATAACATTTTCCGTTGTGATCATACAGAGTATTTACAGGTTCTGTTTCATCTCCCCTGAAAATATTAACAGTACGGTTAGAAACATATTCTATACGGATTTTACCGTCGTCCGACCACTTGACCGGATTTTCATCATCCATGTAAATACGACGAACCTTATTAAAATCTTCAAAACCGATTTCACCCGCAAAGGTTTCATCAACTCTCGGCTTCATGCTAAAGCATGTTACATAATCGTTTTTATTAAACTTTATATACAGCTTACCGTCACGATATGCAGCTCTTTCGATAAATGAATCAAAAGTCTCGTCAAACCATGTAACTGTTACATCATCCATAACATACTCATCGGGTTTGTACCAGTAAAAGCCTGCCCTGTCCGTGATTATGAGCACTGTTCCATCCTCCATGTTGCCGGCTCCTACTATATTGTCGCCTCCCAGATACCCCTGAAGGAAGAAATATCGGGTGTAATCTACCCAGAAATCATCATATTCTTCTTCGTCGGTAGGATCCTGCACGATACCTTCAGGAGCAAATACATCAAATTCATATTCAAACAAAACCTTGGACAATGCAAACTCAGTCTTAGCAACATATGGCTTAGAATTATCTTCTTTTGTATCCGGCATGGCATTTCTTAGCTGTACAAGACCTTCGAAAAACCTTCCTTTTCTCATGGAATTAATAGTGTTTTCAGCAGTTGATACAGCATACTTTATCTGCTCACTCACATATTGTTCGTTAAGCTTATCGTTTAACTCGGCAAGTTCTCCGTTTTTACGTTCTATCTCCTGTGCTTTTTCCTGAATATCCTTGTCATTCTCCAATATCTGTTTATTTAATTCTATCAGATTCTTATTGGAGTCTTCCAGATCGTTGGACAGGGAATTGATACGCATAAGCAGTAACAAACACACCAGTCCAAAAACAAAGAATACACCGGCAACTATCGAGGCTATACCTGCTATCCTCCTGATCTTCTGTTCCCTGTGTCTGCGGCGCAGATCATCATAGTCCAGCCCGTACATCATGGCAGCGAGTCTGATCACGGCATCATCGATCTTTCTGTTTATTTCCTTTTTGTCATTACCTCGGACATCTGCAGCCAAAGGCTCTACATCTTCCCTTATAATCTCGGTATTTCCGTTATCGTCCTTAATGACCTTGTCACGGTACAACTGATTCTCCGGAAATGACTCCTCAGGTTCACCCTCCACAAGTACTAGCAGAGTCTTCTCCAGACCGTACATCTTTGTGTAAATATCGATTTCCCTGTTACACCACTCCGACTCCTTGTATCTCGGAGAACATATGGCTATCAGATATTCAGAATCTTTCAGTGATTCATCCAGCTCTTCCGACAGGTTTTCCGATAACGAAAGCTCATCCTGATCACGGAATATCCTGTTTATCCTCCAGCGTTCCTTTGGATATTTTTTTCTCAAAGATTTGGGTAGCTTAAAATGCTCCAGTTTCTGCTGGAGTGTTTTTGCCACATATATATCAGGCTCCGTATGCCTGTAACTGATAAAAGCATTGTATTTCATATATCACCACGAAAAGAGATGAAGCACATATCAGACTTCATCTCTTTTTTTTGCTAGTTTCCTATGTCTGTTTTTTATTTTATTATACCCGATACCGTTTTGGTACCGGAGTAAATAATCATTTTACTGTATTTACAATTCCCTCAAATACAAGTGTACCTGTCTCCATATCTACTATTGCGAATGCGAAAGGTCTGTTAAGGATAACTTCCTTCTTTTCTCTCTCAGGAGCAATTGCGGTTGCTTCACACTTCATATCGATAACTGTAACAGCTGCAGCCTTTGTACCCTTTTCATCAAGCTCGATGTGTGTCTTCTGGATAACGCTGCCGATGTAAAGAGCCAGATCAGTAGTATCACACTTGGGATCAAGCATTGAGAAAAACTCTGCATTCTTGTTAAATGCCTTAGTCATACCGAGGCTTTGGAGCATATTGTTCATATTTGTAGAATAATCAAATGTAAATGCGGGTGTAAGTGTGTCTACATCTGTATAGTACATTGAATTATAAAACTTATTGAATGCATCATCCGGAAGTCCCTTGACGTAATCATTTATAGAGATTTCCTTATCTAAAGGAAGGATAGCCATAAATGCGTATTTGTCGCCTTCATACATCTTCATGAAGCCTTTTTCGTTCTCTGTCTCAAAGTAATAATCTTCCTCTGATGACAGCATCTTTGCAGTCTCAATCTCGCCTGCATAGTTAGTGAACTTTCCGTCTTCATTTATCTGATATTCCTTATATTCATTCTTCCACTTGCCTTCAAATGCCATCGCATTGATGATGAGCATTATCGTGTTGTCATCAAGTTTGTCAAGAGTCTTAGGGATCATACCCTTTGTCTTCTCTGATATCCAGGCATTTATCTCATCCTTTACAGTATCACTGAACTCTCTGGATGCTGCTGCCGCCTTGAAATGCTTTCTGAGCAGGTTAAGATAAGCCTCATTTATCTGAACATTGTTTCCTCTAAGATTGTTTTCATTGATCCAGATAGAATTTGCTATGTCAATGAGTCCGCTGTCCTCAAGAGTCTTTCTGTAGTCTTTTGCAAATGTAACCAGATCACGCTTGGTAGCGCCCTTTCTGATAAGAGCTGCCATCTGGCTGTATGTCTTACCCTTTGCTCCCGCAGCTGCCATATCAAGTGCAAACATCAGGGAAGCCGGGGATATCATAACATTTTTCCCATCTTCTTCGTTAGCTAAGGTTTCTCTTAAAGTTTTGATAGAAAACCTGTTATAGCCTCTGATCATCTCTTCATTGGTAGCCTTAGACTTCTTTGTAAGCTTCATAACCTTGCCGGTGACAGTTGATGCATCTGTTTTTCCCTTTGCAAAGGTGGTGGTCTCACCGAAGATACCTACGCACAGAACAGCCGCCAGGATACAAGCCAAAACAGATAAAAATCTCTTTTTCATAAGTTCCTCCAAAAATCATTGATGATTTAATTTTAGTTATTCACATACCTACTGTCAAGTTTTTTTAAGCATGTTGTTTTTGTTTTTCAAAGATTAGACGAACGAAAAAAATACCCGGTTCCAAATTATTTATTAATATTCAAAAGATTCTTCGCTTACGCTCAAAATGTCATAATAATAGCGACAGAGGATTTTCCCCTGTCGCCATTTGTCGATGCTCCTATTAAGCGTCGACGCGGCTCCATCGTGCAGCGATGGATTATATTCCCTTGACCTTTAATTTAATTTAATTAATTCTCAGGATATCCGAGATCCTTTACATTTTCAGGAAGTACGTAAATGTAATGTCCGTACATGCCCCATGCTTCAACATACTCTGAAAGTACAACACCTACAAGCTCTATCTGGCTGTCATCTGCAGGATATGTGGTAGAATCGTTTGCATCAACTATTCTCCATGAAACACCTAACTTGACACCATCATTACCGATCTTCTGCATAACAGAATTGGTGGTAGGATCCATCGTACCTGTGCTCATGATACCCTTAACCTTAACAACCTTGTTATCATACTTACCGGCCTGTACATCATTCATGAATTCCTGCATCATAGAACCGTCATCAGGAAGCTCAATATCGATCTTGCTGTAATCTACAGTCTTAGGATCAACAGGCTCTGCTACTGCATTGTCATTGCTACTTGTGTCCCAAAGGTTTCCCCAGTCAACAGATGAGTCATCACCTGAATTGTTGTTATCAGATGCATTGTCGATCAGATTCTTAAGGGTATCAAGTGCCTCTTCGATCTCTTTGTCAGTATTATCCGTCTTATCATTTCCACCGGATGTACATGCAACAAGAGTTGCAACACAAGTAAGACATAACAGTAAAGCTACAAATTTTTTCATTTTGAAAATCCTCCCTTATTTAATCACACCGATTGTGTGACGTAAAAATATTTATTAACAACATTCATATTGAATGATATTAAGTATCGACACTTACAGGAACGCGCAAGCCTTAATAAATGAAGTCTCAGAGATTTCTTTCTGCCAGACTCCGTTAGCGCCTGCCGCCTTAGCCTTTTCATAAAGCTTATCGGAGTATGTCATGGTCGTAAGCACTATGCGCGTACTCGGAGACGACCGCCTTATCCGGTTGGTTATCTCCAGTGCTTCATCCTCTCTGTACAGAGGTATATTCATTATCAGTAAATCAATTGTGCGTCCTTCAATATACTTTTCAACGCTCTTTATATCACTGAGAACCATATATAGTTCATATCCGACCACTTTTTTCAGGATTTCTTCTATGAATTTCCTCATCACGGACCAGTCCTCAACAAGTACTACCTTCTTTAGTCTTTCATTCAAAATCTCACCGCCCTTCCCTTGGCGGTTTTATAATAACACTTATTTATTGAAATGTAACTATTAACATTACTAAACTTAGGGCCTAAACAGCCGGATATTAATAAGATTACTAATGCTTTTATATCTATAAGATAGTTTATATTCTATAAGTTATTAAACGTCCTCGTTCTTTTCGTCACTTATTACAAGGCCTTCCAGTCTGGCCTTTACCGCAAGCTGTACACGGTTTTTATATCCTGTCTTTACCAAAAGGTCATTTATATAGTAGTTAACCGTAGCAGGGCTGACAAAAAGCTTTTCGGATATCTCCTTGTTGGTGGCTCCGGTAGTCACTTCTCGCAATATCTCGAGCTCTATATCGGTAAACTCTGTGCTCTTGGCATTACCTATCATCAGCTCAGGGGTTGAATCGGGGTAGATATGCTCTCCCTTCACGGTCCTCTCCATAACTGTGAGGATCGGTACTTCTTCAAGCTCCTTGTACCAGAAGCTGTCAACTCCTATCTCACGGGCTCTTTCTATATAGGAAACCTCAGGCATGGAGGTGATGATAATGATCTTTATGTCCGGCTTAAAAGCCTTTATCTCCTTTGCTGCATCAAGGCCGTTCATACCTCCGACCATCACTATATCCATAAGTATCAGATCCAAAGGATTTCTCTTACAGTAGTCTATAGCCTCTTCACCGTCCTTGAGAGTTGCTACAAGTTCAAACTCCTCGGAATCCTTTATAAAGTATGAGAAAAACTGACGTGTAATGTTCTGATCATCAACTATTGCTACTTTTGTCATATGTGCTCCTTTCGAGAATATGCTAATCTCATCTATCCTGTCATCCTAAGATTCTTCGCCGAATATCATTGTATTTATAATATTATAATTTTGTTGGCAGCTTCAATACTACCTTAAATACATCCACAAACTCGATCCACATGATACCGCCTATGGCTTCCACGGATTTTCTCAAGTTCGAAAGGCCGCCGCCCTCCGAGAAGCCTTCTGCCTCAGGCAGTTCACCGTCATTGCTTATCTCTACCTGCAGGTACTCTTTCTCATTAAATGATGTCAGTGTCCTGCCCTTTGTATTGGTTATCTTTACAAACATGGTCTTTGCATTGCCGTGCTTTAACGAATTGGTAGCACACGTACGCAGTCCTGATATGATGATGTCCTTATGCTCCTTTCTCTTTGGCAGGATACCCTGGACCTCAAGTTTCAAGCCCATCTTGCTTATATCCTTGGTGAGTGTTGAGTATTCAAAGATATTATTGTCATTTTCCTCACCCCTGAGCAGCATAGTATTAAGCTTCCACTGCTTAATTATCTCATCTCCGAGGCTTTCATCGTTTGTTTCAAGATACTTTCGTGTCATGATCAGGGTCTTTCCCAGGTCATCATGCACCTTGCTCTTGGTTGCAAGTATCTCCTTTTGGACAGTCATCGTCTCTATTTCAGTATTAAGGCTCTGCAGTCTCTTCTTTATCTCATCGACCTTAATTCTCTTGACCTTGAGCTTTTCATTGAGGAGCTGTTCCTCAGAAACATCGGTAGCCCTTATTTCTACGAGTTCATGATCCTCAAAAATACAGATACTTCTCTTAAAGCTGTAGACCGACCCGTCATCCAGCCTGACTATGCACTCGTTCTTTTCACTTGCCGGATCTGCATTGTCCCGGTTTTTCCCTTTGCTTTCCATATCGGCCGGCAATATTTTCATATCCTTCGATACCAGCATATCCCAAAACTCCGTACCGCTGTATACTCCTTCACCTGTAAGCAGCCTTGAGATACTGTCCATCTTGTTGTTTACAAGCTTAACCATTCCTTCTTTCCAGTAAAACAGAAGTCCGACAGGGAGTGAATCAAGACCTTCCTTTAATGAAGCCTTGTTGACCGTCTTTTTCTCCCAGCGTCTTATGGTCTGTGTTATTGCTAAAACTATAACAGTTATGGTAGACTGCAGGAGTATCAATGCCACCGTCTTATTATCAAAGCCTATATCAACGACGGTCTTTATATCTTTGATCAAGATGATCAATACCTGCAGGATAATATACTCGATAAGTACAAGTACTCCGAAAAGTATGCTGTATGCCCTCTTAGTCTTTTGGAAGCAGGTCCTGATCAGGTTGTAAATGGCTATAACCAAGAATATAAGTGTTTCCAGGGCAACACTGCCTAGGATCATAGCAAAAATCTTTTGATTGTATATGCTGCTGAGAGCGAATATCGTGTTCATCATATATTCACCCCGCTTTTCACATCTCTGCCCATCCTGTCTTTCAGGAAACGGATATCACCGTGGGAGAAAAACCTGACATACACACCTTCTTCTTCATGAAGGACTTCTATCTTGCCACCGTATCTTTCCAGATCAAACTTAGAAAAATCGGGAAGTCCGGCAGGAGTATCCATAAGTACTTCAAGCCTGATACCGTCATTTCCATGAAGTATACAGGATATGGTCTCTACTCCCGGGAAAGCTGCCTCCAAAACAGCCTCAAATATCTCATAAACAAACAGCAGCAGCTCTCCGTCAAACTCTGTTTCAGCCTTTATGCCGCTTACATTTGCATCCACTCCCAGCAGCTTTACATTTTCCAGAGACTCACGGATTGCGAAACGCAGTTCCTCTAATTTAAGTGTCTTGTACTGCTCAGCAAGTATGGAAAGATTTGCCTGTCTCTTTATGAAAGCACCGAGTACTGCACATCTTCTGAGTGCGGATGTACGGTCTTCATTCAGTACTTCTGCCTTTTCTATGATACGCTCGATCAATTCCAGCTGAGTCCGGGTCCTCATGGATATACGGTCATACAGCCTGTTTCTTACATCAATGATCTGCTTTTCAGCCTTTATCTCATTTTCTATCTCCAGGAGACTGTTTTCCTCCTGTGCCCTGTCTATGGCATCCTGCAGGCTGGTATTGAGTTCGTTAACCGTAGTCAGATCCTCTATCCACAGAACACTGCCCGTTTCCAGACTCTTTGCTTTTACACGTCGATTCTCATCAAGCTTTATAGTTTTACCCTGTACTGCCTGTAAAATCTCCTTCTGATTGAGTTTTACCGCATCGTTTGACATGTATTTCAGCTGGTTTTCTGTATCAGCTATAGCAGCCTTAACATTAGCAAGTCTGAAAATATCATCATAATCACTGTTCGACGGTATAAGTCCGATCCTCAGTAATGACTCCCACATACCGATATACATGATGGCAAATACTTCCTGGATATTATAGATCTTTCTTCCAAACAGTTCCGGAGAATTACCGCCGTTTAACACATAAATAAACATTAAAATACCGGAGAACACACATATTGCCACAGGAATCCATACAAGCTTTATGGCATAACTGTTTCTGCATCTGTACATCAGTATCAGAATGGACGCAAGAGTAAAAACAACACACCATACTATGATCACATAATATCCGATATTGTAGGTATAATTAATCCTTACCTCATTGTATGCTATGATCTTGAATACCAGCTGATGGAAATCGTTGGTAATTACAAAAACCACCAGAACCAGCCAGCTGATTATTGAGACAAAATCCAGTGTCCTGTTTCTGTCCTCCATATCCTTCCCGACCTTGGTAGCTAAAAGGAAAGAAAACAGAGGCATAATGGTTATCGGTATATAATAGGCATACCATGTATAACGGCTGACAGTCAGGATATGATCATAAAAATCCCATTTCATCAGTCTCAGGATAAACAGCAGAATGATGGATACACCGCCCATCACAAGATATCCTTTTATAAAACTGTATGTAACTCTCCTCTTTATTGTGATAACCCAAGCGACAGTAATAGCCAAATAAGCTACGGTGGGGAAATCAATGAAAGGGAAATCCCTGTCTATCAAATAAATGATCTCCGTCGCCACCAAAGCTCCTATAAAAGAAAATATGAACCTCCTGGATTTTTTGCTTATATAAGGCATAACTGCTCCCGTATATTGCTGTATTAACCAAAAACAAAAGTCCGGTATATCTATCCTTTAATGCGTAAAGTATATCATCTATATTTACATAAGTAAATGGGTTTGGAGCAAATCTATTAATGTTACTAAATTTATCTTGTTTTTAGTTTAGTTTTGTATTATTATATGATGAAAAGGTCCAAAATCCAAAAGCCGTTCAAGCTTGCTTGCTACGAAGCAATCCGTGGCATCAGTTTGGGTTGGTTAATATGTAGGTTGAATAAATATTATGAAAGAAAAGAAATACGATACTAAAAAGGAGTTCCGCTCCGGCCTGAAAGACGGTATCCCCATAGCTCTCGGATACTTTGCGGTCAGCTTCAGTCTTGGTATATCCATGGTAGCCGCCGGTATTTCGTCAGTTGACGGAGCAGTGATGAGCCTTACCAATCTCACCAGTGCCGGTGAGTTTGCCGGAGTCCGCATAATAGCTGTTGGCGGTACATTGGCTGAAATGGCTCTGACTCAGCTTATCATAAACTTAAGATACTCTCTCATGTCCTTAATTCTGTCCCAGAAGCTCGATGAAAGCGTTACATTCTGGAAAAAACTACTGATAGCATTCGGTAATACCGATGAGATATTCGCAGTAGCCATGAATCATCAGAAAAGCTTGACGCTGCCATATATGCTTGGTCTGCAGAGCCTGCCGATAGTCGGTTGGACATTAGGTACATTCCTGGGTGCCATAGCCACAGGACTTATGCCTACCAGTGTAAGCATAGCCATGAATGTGATGCTCTATGGTATGTTTATAGCTATCGTAGTACCGGCAGCCAAGAAATCGAGGCCCGTACTGATAGTGGCCTGCCTGGCTATACTGTTTAGCTGCCTGTTTTACTATATACCCTTCCTGCATCAGATATCAGAGGGTATAACCATTATCATCTGCACCGTGCTTGCAGCAGTGATAGGGGCAATTGTTTTTCCTATAAAGGATAAAAAAGAAAATAACAAAGAAGACATATAACCGATAAAAAGACAAGTGAGATTCCAACATGAACATATATGTATATATACTTGTCATGGCAGTCGTGACATATCTGATACGTATGCTGCCACTGACACTCATCAGAGGAAAGATCAAAAACAGATTTCTGATGTCATTCCTTTACTATGTACCATATGCCTGTCTGATGGCTATGACATTCCCGGCTGTATTTCACAGTACCGCTTCTATCATCGCCTCTGTGGCAGGGGTAATAGTCGCTATAGTACTTGCACTTATCGGCAAGGGACTTATAACGGTTGCAGTTGCCGCCAGTGCTACTGTGTTTGTATTGTCGCTGTTGCCGTTACCTATCTAGAATCTTTTGATAACAAGGAGTTTTAAAATGATCAAGAATATAATATTTGACATCGGTAATGTCCTTTCGTACTTTTGCTGGCAGGACTTTTTAAGGAATAAAGGTTTTGATGAAGATATGGTTGAGCGTATCGGCCGGGCATCTGTATATGATGAAGACTGGTACGAGTTTGACAAGGGTGTGCTCAAAGATGAGGAAGTCATTGACCTGTTTATAGAAAATGATCCTGAGATAGCTGAAGAAATACATCAGGCTTTTGATTATGTCGAAGGTATGGTAAAACTGAAACCTCAAACTATGGATTGGTTAAATGGCCTTAAGTCCAGGGGCTATAAGCTGTACTATCTGTCAAACTTTTCATATAAGTGTGAGACCCAATGTCCGGATTCCTTGTCATTTATGCCTATGATGGACGGAGGTATCCTTTCATACAAGGTACAAATGACCAAACCTAATCCTGACATCTATAAAAAGCTGCTATCCATGTATTCTTTAAAGGCTGAGGAAAGTGTTTTTATCGATGATACTCCAAAGAATATTGATGCTGCTGTAAAGCTTGGGATAAAGGGTATCGTATACAAAGACCCGGATCAGGCTGCTGAAGAACTGGAAAAACTATTATTAAGTTGAAAGGTTATTACAAAATGTACGCAAAAAAGAAAATCAGTATTAAGAAAATCCTTATAATATGTGGTATCGTAGTCGGAGCTATCGTACTTCTCGTGGTTCTATTCTTTGGCTTTATTATGCTGACAGAGTTTAAACCCGAGGAAAGAACAACTCTCACCGTTGAAGGTAATGATGAAGAATTTGAAGGAACATACTTTGATATCGTAACACTCAACACCGGATATGCCGGACTCAGTGAAGATGTTGACTTCTTTATGGACGGTGGTGAAGGAGTAAATCCCGAGTCTAAGGAAAAGGTACAGGAAAACATAACCGGTATCAATGGTACATTGGATCTGTTTGACCCTGACTTCTATTTCCTTCAGGAAGTAGATAAGGATTCATCAAGAAGCTATCACATAGACGAAACTACAGAGTTTAAATCAAGCTACAGTACAAGAGTTTATGCTCAGAACTTCGTATGCAATTGGGTTCCCTCCCCTGTGATGCATATGATAGGTAAGGTTGACAGCGGTATCATGACACTTTCAAAGCATAAGATAAGCAGTGCAGAAAGGATCAGTTTACCGGTAAACATCTCATGGCCTAAGAGAATGTTTATGTTAAAGCGCTGTATGCTGGTTTCAAGAGTTCCCATAAAGGATTCCGATAAAGAGCTGGTACTTGTAAATTTCCATCTTGAAGCTTATGATGACAAGAAAACCACCCAGGAACAGACAGAAGTCGTAATGAACTTTATAAAGAGCGAGTACGACAAAGGTAACTATGTACTGGCCGGCGGCGATTTCAATATGAGCTTCCCGGGTATGGCAAACGCATTCCCTTATATCGAGGGTGATATATGGCGAGCAGGCAAGCTTTCAAACGATATGCTGCCTGAAGGATTTAAGTTTGCATATGATACAGCAGTACCTACCTGCAGAGTTTTAAACGCTCCTTTTACCAGTCTTACAGAAAACCAGCTGTATGCCATAGACGGATTTATCCTTTCTCCCAATCTTGAGTTGGACTTTATAGCAGCAGTAAACGGTAACTTCAGATATACTGACCATAATCCTGTATATATGAGAGTTAAGTTTGTAGAAGAATAATAAACAAACGAATAAACATAAGAAAACCGGGGTCAAAAGCCCCGGTTGCATTTTTCTTTGTACTTAGATCTTGATTTTTACCCATTTGCCCATCCTATATCTTATGCTTGCAAAGCAGAATCTTGAAACCTGGTCAGCCAGAACTCCGAACCAGATACCCACTATACCGAAGTCAAATGCAAAACCTCCAAGCCACGATACCAGAGTTCTGATAACTGTAACAGACATGGTAGCTGCAAATGCAGTGTAAAGAGTATCTCCAGCTCCTCTCAGGCAGCCCATATATATAACCTGTATTATCTGGAACAGTACAACAAACAGGATAACTCTCATGATGGAAACACCGATCTCTACGATATGCTCCTCTTCAAAGAACATCGACATCAGGAAATGTGCCCCAAAGAAATATGTAATCATAAGAACTGAGGCTATCATCATACCGAGAGCCTTGCATGTTTTTCCATAGTTTTTAGCCAGCTCCGGCTTGCCCTCTCCCAGTGACCTGCCTATCAATGCCACTGCAGCAGCCTGGAGTCCGTCACCAAAGCTGAAGGTCAGTCCCATCAGATTCATACCGACCTGATGAGCTGCCATGGCATCCATACCTTTTTTAGCAGCCATGACTGCGGTAGCCATAAAGCCTATACGCATCAGTATCTGCTCAAAGAATATACCATATCCGATCCTTACCAGATTTTTAAACTCTGCCCAGGAAGACTTTATCTTTTCAGAAATAATATATGGTATACTGATGAAGGTGTCCTTTTTACTGATGGAGATGACACTCATTATAGATGAAACCACTGTACCGAGCACTGTAGCCAGCGCAGCTCCCTTGATACCCCATGCCGGGAATCCGAGGTGGCCTTCTATCAATAGGTAGTTGAGTACAATGTTGACTGCATTTGACGTAACATTTGTCCTCATGGTGATCTTGGTATTTCCTGCTCCGCGCTGGGCTGAGTTTACAGCCATCTGTACACAGTTAAATATCATACCGCCCATGATGATCCTAAAGTATGTTACTGCTGCCTCATGTGTTGCTACTTCTTCAGCATCCTCAGCACTCGATCCGCAAAGAGTTATGATAGGATCAGCTGCAAGGACTAATATCACACTTATAACTATGGCTGCGATTATAACAAACTTCATAGCTGTAAGAAATATGGTGTTGGCATCCTTCCTCTGTTTTTCACCATAACGTCTTGCAACCAGAGCCGATATTGAAACATTTACTGCAAAAAACATAGCCAGTCCGACAAACTTTGGCTGAGTAGTAAGACCTACCGCTGCTACAGCATACGAACCAAGCCTGCTCACCATAAATGAATCAACCAAGCCTGCAAACGCAACAAAAAACGACTCTACGATAGCCGGCCAGGCCATTCCTATAGCCGTTTTAAAGTTATCTTTATTGTATCCTGCAAATATCTTACTTAACATCTTTTATCCCTGTCATTCTGCCATCCCATCGCCCCGATATTAACATTGATATATCTATCATTGCAAAATATTGGTTACAATAAGACGAAGACGCAGAATCTAAAACTTCAAAACTCGTTACATCTAGGATTTTATCATAGTCCAAAGTTTATTTCAAAGGGTTTTCCGATTTTTACAAGATAGTACAAGTAAGGGATAATATAGTCACCTAAATATATTTATTGTATATTATGTATGTATTTATTGTATGTTTATCCTCATTATTACTAATAGCTGTTAGTTACTCAGATGCTCTTGCAAAGTATTGGCATAAACAAAATATCCGTAGTGTCTTATAACCGGTATGCATTTCTCAGCTGTCATCTTAAAGTCTTGATTTCCGTCATTATAGCTTTTTTCAAGTAAATCATATGAGTTTTTAATATAGTCCTCTACGACGCTCTCCGATTCCTCATTCCCAAGCTCAATCACTGCCAGATCAGCCATATTTAGGTAAGTGATAGCCTGTTCGTTTTCACTTGAAGGAATGACCCTTAAGAACTCTAAAGCTTTTTCAAAGTATTCTCCTGCATTAGCTAAATAGTTGCGATTCTCAAATACATTCTCTTTATTGCCATCTGATAAACTAACACTCGCATGTTTTCCATATTCCATAAGAGTCAGAGCCATATTATTATATAGGGCAGGCAGTCTGGGATCACTCTGCTCTAATTCTTTTTCATATATAACCTGTGCTTTTTCGTAAAGTGGCAATGCCCTTTCAGCCAGGTCAAAGCTTTTATAAGCGGTTGCTATATTAATATAAGCGGTTGCCCCGCTTACTTTGTCTGCCAAACCCATATCTTCCACTGTATCAAGCAGTCTCTGGCAGGTCTTCATGCCCTGAGGTCTTTCGCCTCTCATACGATAGAAACCAACAAGTTCATTAAGCAGAGTAAACCTATTTCGTTTATCCCCAGCCTGTTCACATTCCGCTATCCAGTATTCTAAAAGACGTTCAGCCTCATCGAAGTTTTTCTCTTCCATGAGGCTGTCAAATTTATCTAATATTCGCTTTATCTCCAAGATAATCTCCTTCATATACTCATGTTTCGTAATGTACCATCCTTGATATGGTCGTTTACTGAGTAAGCATGTTTCTCTAAGTCATTACAAGTTGCGTCAGTCAGATTCTCTGACTTCATCTCTTTAATGATGAGAGCCGCTATATCCTCTATCATATTTGACTTTGTGAAAGCTCTCTTTCCGTCGTTATCTGAGGATATCAAGTATTCAAGTGAATCATAAAGATTTCCCAGCCTCGGCAGATCCCTTAGGGCTCTGAATGACCATTTATAATATGGCATATACTGTCTGTTAAGCAGGAAAATCACATGCAGCCCTGCCTCTACAAACTTATATAATGACATCTGTGCGGCTGCATTCTCTCCTCTTTCCACACACCTGTTGTAGTTATACTGACCTGCCTGAGCCATCGTAAGCAGATACTCTGCCAGTTTCTTAAGTCTGATATCATCAGGATACTGCTTAAGATTCCCCCTTATCAAAGTCAATAGTCCTAAATTATCAAAGAAAATCTCGCCGTTTACAGCCTCAGCCAGTGCATATTCAGGCACTGACAGCCACTCGTATACACTTAGTTCACCCTTAGGATTTCCGCATCTCTGTTTAAAGAAATCACCAATACGGATTACTCCCTTACGATTGCCACCTACAGGTTTCATCTTCGGCTTAGCAAAACCCATAAACTCTGATGGGAGCTTATCATATTCCCGCTGAAGTCTGAACTCATCCTTCGTATCAATTGCACTTTCATCCGGGATAAAGATGCAAAATCCGGGTTCAAAGTCATGATCCTGCGACTTTTCGTCATCATATCCGAAGCACTCTGAACCACTGCCGGTAAGTCCAACTGCTAAATATGGCAGAATATCCTTGAAATTCTCTTCCAACATGGAGCGGCCAAACTCCTCAAAATATTTTTTTGACAGCTCCATACCTTGCATATCTATGCACCTAACTTTCTATTTCTCCAGTTTTTAAGATCTTTCTTAAGGCTGTATAACCTTGGTTAATTCATCTGCCAGCTTCTTGTATTTCTTCATAAAAGCATCATGGTTTTTCTCTACAAACTCTTTATCGCCTCTGCCGGATGCTTTTTCGAGTTCAAATGCCTCATTAAAGAGCTCCTTCGATCCTATGGTCTTAGAGGCACTCTTTACAGAATGGATAAGAACCTTATAATTTTCAAAATCACCCTGGGATTTAAAATTCTCCAGTTTTGCAATGTTGGCTTCGCAGGCTTTTGAGTAATCACCGATTATTTCGATATAAAAGTCTTCCTCTCCACCGCAATATGCCATGCCTTCTTCAGTATTAAGGCCCAACTTAACAAAGGAACTCATTTTGTCATCTGTGTTGATTTCATTGTTATAGATTTCACCAATTTCCTTATTTCCTTCAATCTTCCACATATCCTGTGGCAGGTATTTACGGAGCATCTTCTCCAAATCCTTTAACTCTATGGGCTTTGAAAGATAATCGTTAAATCCAACGCTCAGGTACTGCTCCTTAGCTCCAACTACAGCATTTGCGGTAAGAGCTATAACCACAGTCTCCACAGGTACCAGATTCTCTCTCTTTAAAATCTCCAGAGTCTCGATACCGTCCATCTTAGGCATCATGTGATCAAGGAATAAGATATCATACTTATTCTTTCTCATCAGCTCGATGGTCTCTTCGCCTGAGGTACAGGTCTCTGCATTGATGCCGAAGAGCTTCATAAAGTTAGATGCCACCTTCAGGTTCATCTCGTTATCATCAGTAATCAGAACCTTTGCATTAAACGCCATCAGTTTATTTGCTTCATCTGCAGCTCTGGCTCCTGCAGTACGTCTGTCCTGATATTTCCCTACAGGTGTAGAATCAGCTATCTTCAGCATCAGTTCAAAAGAGAATACCGAGCCTTTGCCGTATTCACTCTCGACTCTCAGCTTACTGTTCATCATCCCAAGGAGTCTGGTAACTATGGAAATACCCAGTCCCGTACCCTCGATATGACGATTTCTCTTTTCCTCAAGTCTCTCAAAGGAATGTGACAGCTTATCGATATCCTCCTTGCGGATACCTATACCCGTATCCTTTACAGATACCTGGAATATCAGGTTCTCACCACGGATTTCCTTCTTCCTGATACTTAAAGTAACCGCACCCTGCTCCGTATACTTTACGGCATTGGTCAGCAGGTTCATGATAACCTGACTGATCCTTACATCATCGCCATATAGCTTTGAAGGCATTTTTTCATCAACTTCAACCTTGAATTCAAGATTTTTAGCCTTTGCACGCTCACTTATGGAATTAACCAGGCTGTGAGTCAGATCGTTTACATCAAACTCGACAGGGATAAGCTCCATCTTTCCGTCTTCAATCTTAGAGAAATCAAGGATGGAATTAATAATGGAAAGCAAAGTGTTTCCGGCGGACTTGATATTCGCAGAATAATCAAGAATTTCCTCATCCTTAGACTTTCTGAGGATCATCTCGTTCATGCCAAGCACGGCATTGATGGGAGTCCTGATCTCATGGGACATATCTGCGAGGAAATTACTCTTAGCCTTATTTGCCTCATCTGCGGCACTTTTCTCCAGCTTAAGTACCTTAGCTTCATAATCCTTGCGCTGTTCATTGACCTTCATCTCTTCCATACGAAGGTTTGCTTTTCTTTCATTCATGTAACCGACTATATAGAATGTAGAGATCAACGCAAATACGATAGTACTAACCAGTATGCATAAGAAAATAGTCTGATTCTGTGAACTGAACAGATCGCTTTTAGAAGTTATGATGACCAGATGCCACTGATCCATAACTTCATCTACAAACACTATACACTCTTTACCATCTATTACCGTGTCGAAATTACCCTTACCGGTTTCAATGACCTTATCAAAAAGTGCTTTTTCGTTTTCATCTTCTGCATAATTTTTGCCGATCTCTTCTACATGCTTATGAGCTATGACCATACCGTCATAGTTCTGGATATATCCGTAGCCGTAACCATTGATGTTTATGTTTTCAGCTATCTCCTGTACACTGTTAAGTGTCAGGTCGAGAGCCAGTGCATTATTCTTATCACTCAGACTCTTACCTACCGAAATGATAACCGAACCTGTCTGGGCATCAACATAAGGAGAAACAATGGTGACCTCTCCGTTACCTCTATAAAGAGTCTTATACCAGTCCCTCGCGGTCGGATCGTATCCCTCAGGCGGCACCCAGCCTACGCCGTCCACGTATTCGCCGCCTATAACACCGTATATCCCGGTATAAGTGGAATCAAAATAAGAAGTCGTATTTTCAGACTCCCTCGTAATATATTCAACGATTTCCTCATTTGTAGCACCCTTTGCGACCATGTGGTCAACGCTGTCTGCTACAACATATATAGCACTCTTAGCCGTCTCCAGGTAGTTTTCAAGGTCTGCAGTAATGGCCGCAGTCTTATCATTTCCAAGCTCCGTTATATACGAATTCGACAATTTATAGATCACTCTGGAAGTAAAAACTACCATCAGAGCCATAAGCACGAATGTTATAGTAAGTATAATAACCAGATTTTTCCAGTTTCTTTTCATGCTCTGCACCTGATTGCAGGTAAATGATCATGTCAGTGACTTGCCTGCCCGTCCACCGACCAAACAAAAAACGGTTCTAACTGTTCATAACATTATAATTATATACAAAATGTTACTTTCAGTCAAGAACCGCTAAAATATTTAATTTTATGATTATACTATATAAAGACTTACTGTGCCTGTACAGCTGTAAATGCTACAGTATTTACTATATCCTCAACTGAGCATCCGCGGGAAAGGTCATTACAGGGCTTAGCAAGTCCCTGAAGTACTGCAAAGCACTCTGCTCCGCCGATACGTTGGGTGATCTTGTAGCCGATATTACCTGCCTGCAGGTCAGGGAATATAAGTACATTGGCATGCCCTGCCACAGGACTTCCGGGTGCCTTCGATGCACCGATCTCAGGTACAAGAGCTGCATCAAACTGCATCTCACCGTCCAGACAGAGGTCGGGAGCCAGCTCATGGGCCTTAGCTACTGCCTGCTGTACCTTTGTTACCAGCTCGTGCTTAGCGCTGCCTTTTGTAGAGAATGAAAGGAATGCTACCTTGGGCTCCTCTATACCGCAAAGCCTCTTTGCAGTATCTGCTGCAGAAATACCTATTTCTGCGAGCTCATCAGCTGTAGGATTGGGCATAACTACACAGTCTGCATATACTAAAAGTCCGTTGTGGCCGAGGTTCTTGTTGGGACAGTCCATAAGGAAGCTTGATGAAACAACCTTTATGCCGGGCTTTGTCTTTATAAGCTGCAGTGCTGGACGGAGCATATCGCCTGTAGTATGTACAGCACCTGAAACGAGACCGTCAGCATCCCCTGTCTTTACCATCATGATGCCATAGTACATAACATCCTGTACAAGCTTCGCCGCATCCTCTTCTGTTACGCCCTTTGCCTTACGGAGTTCGAAAAGTTCTTTTGCGTAATTCTCAGCCTTGGGGCTGGTAGCAGGATCGATTATCTCGATACCGCTTATATCTGTATTAGTATCCTTAGCAGTCTTTTCTACAGCTGTCTTACTGCCAAGTAATACAGGTTTTGCCAGGCCGTCATCCTTTATGATCTTGGCTGCCTGCACTGTACGGGGCTCATCGCCCTCGGGCAGTACTATGGTCATCAGTTTACTCTTCGCCTTTTTCTTTATGTCATCTACCATGCTCATAATTTTAGTCCTCCATAAAATCAAATCCGTCCCAGACATTCTTGCCCGAGTACTTCATAGCTGTTGCCTCGCCTCTTAAAACATCCAGCACTGCATAAGCCAAAGCTTCCTGCTCCATCTCTCCGGGATATACGCTAATAGGAGCAATAAATCCGCAGCGCTTCTCTATACCTGCTCTAATATCGTCAAATCTGAGCAATCCTCCGGTCAGCAATATGCCGTCCACCTTACCGCAAAGTACCGCACTCATCTCACCGATCATCTTACATATCTGGTATATCATGGTGTTCCAGATAAGTGAAGCCTTTTTATCACCTTCATCCACAAGTGCATGTATTTTATCAGAATCAGATGTTCCGAAAAGGCTTACAAATCCGCCTGCTCTTGCACAAAGTAGCTTAGCATCCTTTATAGAATGGGTATCAAGGTAATCCAGCATGGAAAGTACCGGTACACTGCCTATACGGGTAGGAGTAAATGCACCCTCTCCGTCTGCACCCATGTTTCCGTCCACCATACGTCCGTGATCATGTGCACTGACCGTGATACCACCGTCTATATGAGCCACGATAAAGTTACAATCCTCATAACGCTTTCCAAGCTTCTTTGCATGAGCATCAGCTACAGCTTTCTGATTGAGTACATGTGAGTGTGATACACGATATACACCCTTGATACCTGTAAGTCTTGCATAATCACAGTACTCATCCACATTGGTAGGGTTAAGTGTGTATGCAGGCTTGCCAAACTCATTGGCAAACTGCCATGCAAGCATAACTCCAAGTTTTGCGGGATGCTCGCTACCGCCTACTGCGGCTACCGTATCATCGTACAGCTTTTCATCGACTATTGTAACGCCGCCGGGCTGAGTACATGCACTGCCGCCGCGGCCCACAAATACATCTATTGTTTTAGGGTCCACACCCTCTTCCTTAAGCATATCCATGATAACCTGATACCTAAAAGGCATCTGGTCATTTACATGAGGAAACTTTAACAGCTCAGGTGCATCATGAAACAAGCTGTGCTCAAAGAGTGATTTCTCATTTTCAAAAAGACTCACCTTGGTAGAGGTCGAGCCGGGATTTATGATCAGTAACTTATATTTTTTCTCACTGTCCATTGGGATAGTCCTCCGTTTTTAAATCTACAAGAAACATTTATAGCATATTCGTTATTTTAAGTCAATTTATTTTTTTGATCAGCAGTAAGGTTCTCTGATCGACAGATACCAGAACAAAAAAGAACGTTGCCGGAACTTTTTTTGTCCGAAAACGTTCTTTTTTCTCAACCACATTTATAAGAAGGTTTTAATGAATTTACATCAGCAAATGATCAATCCTCACCATCAAGATGCTTTACAATGATATCAACCTCTTCCTGTAAGCTCTCAACTGCTTCCTGAAGATCCTGAATACACTCAAATAATAAATCAATCCTCTCTGAATCATCCAAGTCATGTCTGTAATTGTACTCGCTCATTATACTTTCTCCTTTGTTTAATTTTTTATGATTTTTTCAATCACTGAAATCATTATAACGTACTTATTTATAAAAAACAACTAACTAAAAGTTAGGTATTAAAAATATTTATGTAGTTTTAATAATCACATAATGTAGTTTTTATTATTACATGCTTGACTTTTAAAAAAATACTGTTAAAATAATGCTTTGGGTGTTATCCCAAATAATATAAGAAACCAGGAAAAGAATAATGAACATCATTAAAGCTGCTTACTGCAGAACATTTCAACAGGCTATGCATGCCGCTATCCCGCTGCTCCCCTACAGGAAGCCTACAATACTTGACAACATGCAGGAACTGGCTGCCATGCTAAAAAACAAAGAAGTCAAAAATGTACTTTTAGTCACTGATAAGGATATACGTGCTCACGGACTGACCCTGGAGCTCGAGGAAGCTCTCAAAAAGGCAGGTATAAACTGTGTAATATTCGATAAAACCGTGCCGAATCCTACTACAGATATTATTGAGGAGTGTGCTGCCGCCTATCTCGAAAACAAATGCGAAGCCTTTATTGGATTTGGCGGAGGTTCATCCATGGACTGTGCAAAAGCTGCAGCAGTCAGGATAGCAAGACCTAACACTCCCTTTATAAAGATGAAAGGCATCTTAAAAGTTCTTAAAAAACTGCCATTGATCATCGCTATACCCACTACTGCGGGTACAGGCAGTGAGGTAACGGTAGCCGCCATCGTAACTGACTCAGAGACCAGACACAAATATCAGATAAGCGATTTTCCACTTATCCCGAGATACGCTGTACTTGACCCTAAGATCACCGTTAGTCTGCCCAAGCATCTCACAGCTACCACAGGTATGGATGCATTAACCCATGCAGTAGAGGCCTATATCGGACGTTCCTTAGTAAAGAGTTCAAAAAGGGATGCAAGACATGCTGTAAGAATCATATTTGAAAATATAAGAGAGGCTTATAATAACCCTACAAATCTCCACGCTCGCAGGAAGATGCTCCACGCCTCATACCTGGCAGGCAGCGCCTTTACCACTTCATATGTAGGATATGTACACTGCGTGGCACATTCCTTAGGCGGTAAATATAATACACCTCACGGACTGGCCAATGCTGTACTCCTCCCCTTCGTACTGGAAGAATATGGCAAAAGCGCTTATGAAAAGCTGCATCAGTTAGCATGTGTCATCGGAATCTCGGATATACATGACTCACACGAAGTCGGCGCCAAAAAGTTCATCGAGGCAGTAAAACAGATGAAACGCGACCTCAATGTGCCGGATACTATCGATGGCATCAAAGAGGAAGATATACCAGAGCTTGCAAAAACAGCCGAAAAAGAAGGCAATCCCATCTACCCTGTACCGAAGCTGATGACAGCGAAGGAACTGGAGAAATTTTATTACCAGATACTTAGTAAATAAGAAAGGCACACAAAATGACCGAATCAGAAATCCAAGCAAAAATAGATGCCCAGCGCAAATTCTTTGCAGAAGGGCATACATATGATGTTTCATATAGAATAAATGCATTAAAAAGATTAAGACGCTATATCCACGAGCATATGGACGAGCTTAATGCTGCTATCAAAGCAGACTTAGGCAAGAGCGAATTTGAAAGTTATATGTGCGAGACAGGACTCACACTGTCAGAGATTTCATATATGATAAAGAACACTCCACGCTTTGCCAGAGACAAGCACGTCCTGACTGCTCTTGTACAGTTCCATAGTTCAAGCTTTATAAAGTCTGTTCCTTACGGCACAGTGCTCATCATGAGCCCCTGGAACTATCCTTTCCTGCTGACCATCGAGCCTTTGGTAGATGCTATAGCAGCCGGAAACACCTGTATAGTTAAGCCCAGTGCTTACTCTCCTAACACCTCCGAAGCTATACGCAAAATGATAGAAACGGTGTTTGCACCCGAGTATGTAACTTGTATCACCGGTGGCCGTGAAGAAAACAAGAGTCTGTTGGCCGCAAAGTTTGATTTCATCTTCTTTACCGGCAGCAAAAATGTAGGACGCGAGGTACTGAAGGCTGCAGCTCCCAATCTCACTCCTGTAACATTGGAGCTCGGCGGAAAAAGTCCCTGCATAGTTGATAAAGAAGCAAACATCAAGCTCGCAGCCAGACGTATTGTATTCGGCAAATACTTAAACTGTGGTCAGACCTGTGTGGCTCCGGACTATATATATGTAGAAGAAAGCATTAAAGACCAGTTTATAAAAGCTGTAAAGCATGAGATATCCAGACAGTATACGGATTCTGCATTAAGCAATCCCGATTATGGAAAGATCATTAACGAAAAACACTTCAACCGTCTGATAGGCCTCCTCGACGAAGAAAAGATCGTTTATGGCGGTTACCATGATATCAAAAAACTCCAGATAGAGCCCACAGTCATGGATAATATTACCTGGGATGACAAGGTCATGGGCGAAGAAATATTCGGACCCATCATGCCGATACTCACATTCACCAATCTGCGTGAGCTTGTAAGTTTCCTTAATACAAAGCCCCATCCTCTTGCCGGTTACTATTTCGGTAAAAACAAGCAGAAGATAAAATATGTAACCACAGAACTCGCCTTTGGCGGTGGCTGTATCAACGACTGTGTAGTGCATCTGGCTACAAACAATATGGGCTTTGGCGGATTTGGCGAATCAGGCATGGGTGCTTATCACGGTAAAGTAGGCTTCGATACCTTCTCACACAAAAAGAGCATCCTCGACAAGAAAAGGTGGATAGATCTGCCTATGAGATACCAGCCTTACAAAAAACTGTATGGAATGATGCTCAAGATGTTTTTGAAATAATATATGAAATGCACCTGCCAAACCAGCAGGTGCATTAATGCTTTTTTTACTACGAATTTAAAAATATTAAAACCTCTTCAGCTACATCTACATCATCCCAATCAGGATGTTCTTTTATGAGTTTTTTGGTATTTTCTATGAATTCCATAGATATTTGAGAGGCTTTTGATAATTTTTCATCCTCCAAAATGCCTGAACGTATTAGGCCTACATAAGTAATACATCTTCCAAAAAGTCTATTATCAATTTCGAAAGAATTGACAAACATATATTCCTGCCTCCTCTCCTCATTCTCCTTCACTTTTTTCACAGCATCATCAAGTTCGACTGTATATTCAGATACTGGAGTTTTACCATCCATATATGCAAGTAAATTCTTAATATCATCACTTACTTCATGACCTTCAACATCCCTGTAACCTTTGATATTAAGTATAATCCGTTTTGCATCATCATCCATTATAATGCTATGATCCCAACTACATATAGTTTCAAAAGGATACATATACCAACCTTTGCCAAACGGATCAAATGTCGTAAAGAATATAATATAACTCTTCTTTAGTTTTGCAAAGGATTCTCCCTTGTTTACAATGCCGATATCAATAGCTCCCTGGTAAAATCTAAATCTTTTGCCAAGAAAAGCCTCTTTGAATCCTTGCATTTCAACATCATATACGCTGTTCTCGTCGTCCTCTACATAGACATCCATTCGAATACCATGAGATGTATAACCGGTTTCCTTAGTTTTCTCTACTTCTAAA
>JAEEVK010000078.1 GCA_016287095.1 Lachnospiraceae bacterium | reverse complement strand
TCCAGAGCCAGCATGACCACCGGCAAGGACAACAAGATAACCTTTAAGGATGTAGCCGGTCTTAAGGAAGAAAAAGAAGACCTCGAAGAAATCGTAGACTTTTTAAGAAATCCTTCAAAATACACCGCAGTAGGTGCCAGGATCCCCAAGGGTATCCTGCTGGAGGGTTCTCCAGGTACAGGTAAGACCTTGCTTGCAAAAGCGGTAGCAGGAGAAGCAGGAGTACCGTTCTTCTCGATATCGGGTTCCGATTTCGTAGAAATGTTCGTAGGTGTCGGTGCTTCACGTGTAAGAGAGCTTTTCGCAGATGCAAAGAGAAATGCCCCCTGTATCATCTTTATAGATGAGATAGATGCCGTAGCCAGAAGGCGTGGTACCGGTATGGGCGGCGGACATGATGAAAGAGAGCAGACCTTAAACCAGATGCTCGTTGAGATGGACGGTTTCGGAGTCAATGAAGGCATCATAGTACTTGCAGCTACCAACCGTGTAGATATACTTGATCCGGCTATCATGAGACCGGGCCGTTTCGACAGAAAGATAGTAGTCGGCCGTCCCGATATCAAGGGTCGTGAGGATATCCTTAAGGTTCATGTAAGAAATAAGCCTTTGTCAGACGATGTAAATCTTGAAGAAATCGCCCGTACCACAGCAGGCTTTACCGGAGCCGATCTGGAAAACCTCATGAATGAGGCAGCCATTGCAGCGGCAAAGGAAAACCGCAGATTTATCAATGAGGAAGATATAAAGAAGTCATTTATAAAGGTAGGAATCGGTACAGAGCGTAAATCAAGAGTCGTATCCGAAGAGGAAAAGAAGATCACCGCTTACCACGAATCAGGACACGCAATACTGTTCCATGTACTGCCTGATGTAGGTCCTGTGTACACCGTATCCATCATACCCACCGGTATGGGAGCAGCGGGTTATACGATGCCACTGCCTGAAAAGGACGAGATGTTCTATACAAAGGGACATATGCTCCAGGATATCATGGTTGACTTAGGCGGTAGAATTGCTGAAGAGATAATCTTTGATGACATCACCACCGGTGCATCACAGGATATCAAGACTGCTACAAACCTTGCCAGAAAGATGGTTACAAAGTATGGCTTCTCAGAGACCGTTGGAATGGTAAATTATGAAAACGACGAGGATGAAGTCTTCATCGGTAGGGATTTAGCCCATACCAGGAGCTACAGCGAGAACATCGCAAACAAGATTGATGAAGAAGTCCACAACATCATCGAAATGTGCTACACAGATGCCAAAGAGATCATCAACCAGCACATTGACGTACTCCATAAGTGCGCAGCCCTTCTTATAGAAAAGGAGAGAATCACAAGGGACGAGTTTGAGGCACTCTTCGGAGATACAACACCTGTTACAACCTGATAGAATGTGTCAATGGGGAATATCCTCATTGACACATTTTTCTATTCTGAGATAATTTGTCATCCTAAGTTATGACTTGACAGCTTTGGTAGTCGAGTCTCTGATGAAGGATAAAAAAATAATATTTCAGAGATTAGAGAGTAAATTCTCTTAAAATGTATAAAAAGCATAAAAGACACAGGTTAGAGAATGGGGTTTTTAGTAAAAATGATGCCATTAGAAACTAGAATGGTAAAAATGCTCAAAAAGAATTATAAAAAAGACCAATGTTTGTGCACACTTATTTAAAAACCATGCTATAATACATAATCGTAAACCCCAATACATTTATAGTTTTTGCTACACCCCATAAAAAGTGCAATAGGCACTTTTAGCAAAAATACCTTCTCCGTAAAAGAGTGACCACCCCAAGGTCATTCTTTTTTTGCATATAAAGATACTATTCACGGCAAATCAGCATATGTGCAAGCCGCAAGCTTGCTTGCAGGATTGCATAGATGCTGACTTTGCCATGAAGGCTGGGCTAAATGCACGAGTAGCCAAAGCCACCTAAGTGGCGTCTTACGGCGAAGCCGGAAGGGCTATGAGTGTTTTAGCACAGCCGTGAATAGTATCTTGACATATCCCCCAAAAAATGCGATAATTAAACAAATTTTAGAATATGAGGTGACAAAAAACTATGGAAATTAAGACAGAAGAAAATCTGCAGATGAAAAATGTCCTTTCTTTCAGGGGCAAGCTTGATCAGAAGGCTCTTATGGAAAAGAGACAGGAAATAGACGATTTAATGAAGAAACTCGGAGTACATGCCATCCATCCGGCTATCACCACAACATTTGGCGTAGAGCAGACTGATAAAGGTCCCGTTATGGATATGGAGATCCTGGTACCCATAGACAGAGATATTTCACATGAGCTCGCTATGGCAAAACTTCCCGGATACAGATTTAAGCCCCTCTTCCTGCTTGCAAACGCAGTAAGACTTCATCATGTTGGAAATGAAGCCAGCCTTGAGAGCAGCATCAGAGAGCTTTATAAATTTATCCAGGTAAGAAATCTTCGTCCTATCACTACCGGATACAATATCCCTCAAAACGATCCCGAGGATCCCAAGGACCTTGTAATCGACATCATGGTAGGCGTAGACCCTAACATACTTTAATAAGGTAATTAATGCTTCATCACATAGGGATGGAGCATTTTTTATGTCCGATTGTGCAAAATTAGCAAAAATTTATTTAAAATTTATCAATGTTTGTGCACACTTATTTTGAAAGAGTGTTATAATACATAATCGTAAACCCCAATACATTTATAGTTTTTGCTACACCCCAAAAAGTGCATTAGGCACTTAAGCAAAAATACCTTCTCCGTAAAAGAGTGACCACCCCAAGGTCATTCTTTTTTTGTCTAAAAGATACTATTCACGGCTTCTCGGCTAAGAAACAAAGCGCAAGCTTGCTTGCAGATTTGTTTATCAGCCGAGAAAGCCATGGAGGCTGGACAAAACACACGAGTAAACATAAGCAGCGAAGCTGCGGCCTGCGGGAACCGAAGGGTTTATGAGTGTGTAATTGTCCGGCCGTGAATAGTATCTTTAACATTCTCCAAAAAAATAGTTGACAACCAAATACTTATATGATATTATATCATTCGTTGTGAAAACAGCATGACCGAAGACAGCAGGTACTTAACCGTGTAAGATCTTTACAGACGCCTGCCGAGGGATTGATGTAATACTTGATATTTACAGCTTTCCTGATTTTGGTCGGGGAAGCTTTTTTGATAAGCTTCTCAAAGATTTTTAGGAAAAGGAGGATAACAAAATGGCAAAGGTTGAACTTAAGGCTCCCATTATTGAAGAGATTAAGGGACATGTGTCAGATGCAAAGGCTGCCGTTGTTGTTAACTACTGTGGTATCACTGTTGAGCAGGATACAGCACTCCGTAAGAAGCTCAGAGAAGCAGGCGTTGTATACAAGGTATACAAGAACACCTTCTTAAAGAGAGCATTTGAGGGTACAGATTTCGCTCAGCTTGATAAGGTTCTTGACGGACCTACAGCAGTAGCTTTCAGCAGTGATGATGCTACAGCACCTGCAAGAATCCTGGCCGAAGTAATGAAGGACGTTCCTGTACTTACATTCAAGGCAGGCGTTATCGATGGAACCTACTATGATGAAGCTGGATGCAAGCTTATCGCTACTATCCCTTCAAGAGAGGTACTCATCTCCAAGCTGCTTGGCAGCATCAAGTCTCCTATCTCAAATCTTGCTCGTGTACTCAAGCAGATTGCAGAGAAGAACGCAGAGGCATAATTACAGTAACTAAAGGAACATGTATTTACGCCTCATATTACGCGGCGTAAGATTCGAAAAACAATATTAATGGAGGAAATTAAAATGACAACACAGGAATTTATCGATGCTATCAAGGGCATGACCGTATTAGAGCTTAATGATTTAGTAAAGGCTTGCGAAGAAGAGTTTGGTGTATCTGCAGCAGCAGGCGTTGCAGTAGTAGCAGCTGGCCCCGCAGCAGCAGCTGAGGAGAAGACAGAGTTTAACGTAGAGCTTACCGAAGTAGGCGCTGACAAGATCAAGGTTATCAAGGTTGTTCGTGAAATGACAGGTCTTGGACTTAAGGAAGCTAAGGAAGCAGTTGAGTCAGCTCCCAAGGTACTTAAGGAAGGCGTTTCTAAGGAAGAGGCTGAGGCAGCTAAGAAGCAGCTCGAAGAAGTTGGCGCAAAGGTTACCCTTAAATAATTTTCCTAAAATCGCATAACATGAAAAGAAGCCCTAAATTCAGGAAATACCTGGATTTAGGGCTATTTGTTTGTCTAAAAAAATAAGTTTACAAATACTGAAAGTATGGTACAATAATGGAAAACAGGAAAAGAGAGGCAAACCATGAAATTAGCAAATATGGTAGGAGAACGTTTCAAGGATCGTCCTTCTGATTGTGTAATCGATTCACACGCATTTTCTGTAAGGGGTGGCTACATCAAATATGTAGCAAACGGTATTTATTCCCTTTACCCTCCAATGAAAAGAGTAACTGCAAAGATTGAAAATATCATTAGAGAAGAAATGGATGCAGCAGATTCTCAGGAAGTATTGTTTCCTGTAGCGCTCCCGGGATCACTCTGGGAAGAGTCGGGCAGATATGAGAGCGTCGGCGAGGAGTTGCTGAGATTTAAGGACAGAAATGATACTCCCATGGTACTTGGTATGACTCATGAAGAGGCCGCAGTTCATATGGTCCGTGAATGGGGTAACACCTATGCAAAGTATCCTTTCTCAATATATCAGATACAGACCAAGTTCAGGGATGAGACACGTCCCCGTGCAGGACTTATCAGAGTCAGGGAATTTACGATGAAGGATGCTTATTCCTTCCATACATCACAGGAAGACCTGGAAAAATACTATGATGTGATGGCAAATTCCTATTTCAGGATATTTGAGCGTGCAGGCATCCCCGAGGTCATCTCCGTAAAATCCGATTCAGGTATGATAGGCGGAAATGTATCCCATGAATATATGCTCCTGGTAGACGCGGGTGAAGATTCCATCGTCCTTTGTGACGAATGCGGCTACAGTGCAAACATGGAAGCAGCGGATACGACAGTTGACAACACCGGCTGTTCACCTGCTAAGCCCATAGAAAAAGTACTTACCCCTCATTGCAAGACTATAGAAGAGGTTTGTACCTTCCTTGGAGCAAAGGTGGAAGAGTCCTGCAAGGCCGTTGTATACCAGAAAAATATGACCGACGAGTATGTGGTAGTATTCTTAAGAGGAGATTATGAGGTTAATGAGACCAAGCTTACAAACCTCTTAAAGGATAAGGTTCATGCTGCAAACATTACTCCTGAATGCGGACTCGTGGCAGGCTTCTGCGGACCTTATAAGCAGGAAGCAAAATGTGAGATAATTTATGACAAATCCCTTATGGGTATAGAAAACCTGGTCTGCGGCGGCAACGAAGAGGATTATCACTATACAGGCCTTAATATCAAGAGAGATATAGGTGATGTGGAATATGTAGATGTCGCAAAGATCAGGACTGGTGACATCTGTCCGTGCTGCGGGAAGAAGACCATCAGGATCAGCCGTGGTATAGAGGTAGGTAACATCTTCCAGCTCGGTACTAAGTATTCCAAATCCATGGGCATGACATATACCGATATAGACGGAAGTGTAAAAACACCCATTATGGGCTGCTATGGTATCGGTGTCGGACGTCTTGCAGCCAGCGTAATGGAAGCAAAGCACGATGATTACGGCCCGATCTGGCCCATCACCATCGCACCCTGGCAGGTACATCTCTGCTGCATGAGACCTGATAAGGATGAGTGCAAGGCAGCAGCAGATAATATCTACAGTGAACTTCAGAAAGCCGGTATAGAGGTGATCTATGATGACAGAAATGTCAGCGCCGGTATCATGTTTGCCGATGCGGACTTGCTCGGAGTACCTGTAAGAGTTACTGTAGGTCCCAAGAATCTCGCAAACGGACAGATTGAGATTTCGACAAGAGACAAGAGTGTAAAGAAGCTCGTAGCAGTGGATGATGCAATAACAGAAACTATAAATCTTGTAAATGAGTTATTTGAGACGATCAATTCTTCAGTTCGTCCCAGAAAATAAACAGGAGAAAGGTATACACATGGAGAAATGGTTAAATAAGTCACCTATGGGGTGGAACAGCTTTGATTATTATAATACTTCTGTAACAGAGGCCGATGTTAAAGCCAATGCCGACTATATGGCAAAGCACTTAAAGGGCTTTGGCTGGGAATATATTGTGGTGGATATTGCCTGGTATTACAGTGAAGAGGGTGAAGAGCGCGATAATTTCGCATATATACCCTTTGCAAAGGTAGAGATTGATGAATACTCGAGACTTTATCCGGATCCTAAAAAATTCCCTTCATCCAAAGGAGGAAAGGGCTTTGGACCTCTCGCAGAGTATGTACACAGCCTAGGATTAAAGTTCGGTATCCACATTATGAGAGGCATACCGAGACGTTCGGCATATCTTAGGACAAAGATCAAGGGAACAAAAGTGACAGCTAACAGAGTGGCAAATCCTAACTCTGTCTGCTTCTGGAATCCGGATATGTACGGAGTAAAACCTCAGGCAGAGGGAGCACAGGAATACTATGATTCTATCATAGAACTCTATGCATCCTGGGGTGTGGATTTCATAAAGTGTGATGATATCTGTCGTATGGATGCACCCTCATCGAAGGATGAAATAAGGATGCTCCGTAAGGCCATAGATAAATGCGGCAGGAAAATAGTACTTAGCCTTTCTCCCGGACCTGCTATCCTGGATGAGCAGGAGTTTTATCATGAAAATGCCAATATGTGGCGTATCACCGATGATTTCTGGGACAGATGGGAACTTCTTCGTGATATGTTTGACAGATGCAAAAAATGGCAGCCTTATGTAAAAGAAGGGGGCTATCCTGACTGTGACATGCTTCCTGTCGGTAAACTCAGCAAAGGCTTTGGAACAGAGAGAGATACCAACTTTACCATGGATGAGCAGAAAACCATGATGAGCCTGTGGTGCATATTCCGTTCACCTTTGATGATCGGAGCTGAGCTCCCCAAGCTTGATGCAGCAACCATGGAGCTCCTCACAAATGAGCAGCTTTTCAGGATGAAGAATGAGATAACAACATCACAGGAAATATATCGTGATGAGGACTTTATCATCTGGGAGGCTGAGTCCTACAACAAGAAATACGCAGCCATTTTCAATATATCTAAAGAGGAAAAGAAGGCACCTTTTGACAAGATAAGCAAAGATTATGATGGTGCACTTGAGATATGGTCCTTAAAAGCAGTAAAGCTGGAGGAAGGCTTTGATATTCCGTCACATGGTGTAATAGTACTTAGTAAGGACATCGATTGATATTGATAGTAGATTTATGAAACCAATATGAAGAAAAACGATGAATTTGAGATAAACATTACTGATATCGGTACTGACGGCGAAGGTATAGGAAAGTACGATGGGATGACTTTCTTTATAAAAGGCGGACTCCCGGGTGACAGGATTTTGGCCGGAGCTACTAAATTAAAGAAAACATATGGCTATGCGAGACTGGTGAAGGTTATCAAACCTTCGCCTTTTCGCGTTAATCCCATTTGTCCTATTTCGGAAAAATGCGGAGGATGTCAGATACAGAGTCTGTCATACGAGAAACAGCTTGAACTTAAGGAAAGAAAGATAATAGAGAATCTTACTCGTATAGGTGGATTTTCTCCTGAGTTTATCAAAGAAAAAATGGATCCGATAGTGGGGATGGAAATCCCGTTCCATTATAGAAACAAGGCCCAATACCCCATAGGGATTGATAAGGACGGTCAGCCTGTAGCAGGTTTTTATGCGGGAAGAACACATAGCATTATTCCAAATACACGCTGTTATCTTGGAACTGAAGAGAATGAGGAAATCCTTAATACTCTTCTGTCCTATATGAAGGAATATGGAGTTTTGGCATACGATGAGACAACGGGAAAAGGGCTAATAAGGCATGTACTTATCAGGAAGGGCTTTACAACCGGAGAGCTGATGGTATGTCTGGTAATAAACCATAGGATTTCTAGTGAAATAAACATTAAGGGAAACACAGCGGTAAATAAATCAAAAAACAAGGTGGAAGTTGAGTGGATACCTCATCAACAGAAATTAATAGATGAGCTTACAAAGATTACAGGAATGAAAAGTATATCTGTAAACATTAACACAGAGAATACCAACGTTATTATGGGTACGGAAGTACATACCATATGGGGTGATCCAACGATTTCTGACGTTATCCATGTGCGCGATATGCAGAAAGAAGGCTTCGCGTATACCGGAGATTCGCTTAACTTTAATATATCACCGCTTTCATTTTATCAGGTAAATCCTGTACAAACTGAAAAACTTTACAGCCTCGCTCTTGAATATGCAGGACTTACCGGGAAGGAAAGCGTGTGGGACCTGTATTGTGGTATAGGTACCATTTCATTGTTTATGGCCCGTAAGGCAAAGCAGGTATATGGAGTGGAGATCGTTGAACAGGCTATTGACGATGCCAGGAAAAATGCCAAAAGGAACGGAATTACAAATGCCAGGTTCTTTGTGGGAAAGGCAGAAGAAGTGCTTCCGGAGTTCTATATGGAAAATGATGTGGATGGGGAAATGCTCCACCCGGACGTCATAGTGGTGGATCCGCCTAGAAAGGGTTGTGATGAGGACTGCCTCTCTACAATGTTAAAAATGCAGCCGGACCGCATAGTATATGTTAGCTGTGACAGTGCCACACTCGCACGAGACCTTAAAATCCTATGTGAAGGTGGATATCAAATAAAGAAGATACGTGGAGTGGACCAATTCGGACATACGGTACATGTGGAGACTGTGTGCCTCTTGAGCAACACCCATAGACCTAAGAAGGAATCCTATATTACGCTTGATGTGGAGATGGAAGATTATGAATATCAGAACAAAACAATTTCAGATACTTACAGATATAGAGCTTGTATATAAGCTTATGACTGAAGTTTATAATCACGAAGAGAGTAACGGACCTGCAGAACCGTTTTTTGAATATGCGGTAACATCTCCGTGGCTGGAGAGGGATTTTCTCAGACTTAACCGCTTTTGGCTGGATGGAGATAACCCGGTAGCTTTTGTATTTTATGAGCAGCCTGTTACATCATTGTATTTTGTGCTGCGTCCCGGATATGAATTCCTGGCGGGAGAGATGGTAGAATATGCCGAAAATAATTATCCGAAATTTGATGAACCTACAGAACTGGTATTTATCTCTGGGCAGACGGCTTTGATAGAAGCAGCAAAAGCGAGAGGTTTTGAACTAGCCTATGAAGAACCCGAGAATTATTTTGATTTCCGTCTGGGTAAGCTTGATTATCCGCTTCCGGCAGGATACCACTTTGTGGATCCGAATTCGTCCGACCCTTTAAAGACTGCAAAGTGTCTCTGGGACGGATTTAACAAATGGGAACTGGGTGAGTTTAAGGATTGGGATATTCCGACTAAGAACGATGGAAGAAGCCCTTTTGAATTATATCAGAATGTGCTTGGTGCCACTATAGCTCCTGCTCCGCATGCGACATATGAGTACACTACGATCATAGCGGATGAGAATGAAGATTATGTCTGTTTCTCAGGTATGTGGTGGAATCCTAAGATTCATCTTGCTTACATGGAGCCTCTTTGCACAGTACCCGAACATCAGCATAAGGGACTTGCGGCAGCAGCACTTTCTCATCATGACAGCATCTTAAGACCTCTGGGTGCTGAGGTAATGACAGGCGGAGGAAATGATTTTTATAAGAAGATCGGATATCAGTGCACACGTATTTACGGCCATTATCAGAAGAAGAATTCGTAAAAGATGTTAATGAAAAGATAAGAAAACACGTAAATTTGCTCGTGAAAGGAAAGAAAGATGTTAAATGTAAGACACGCAACCAATGAAGATATTCCTGCAATCCTAAACCTTCTTGTGCAGGTGGATATGGTGCATCATAACGGTCGTCCAGATATTTTTAAAGGCCCGACCACAAAATATAATGCTTATCAGTTGAAAGAGATAATATCGACTGTTGAGACGCCGGTATTTGTATGCGTTGATGAAAACGGGACAGTTATGGGGCATGCATTCTGCATACATAAGCAGGAATTAAACGATAATGTGCTGACGGATATAAAGACTCTGTACATTGATGATATCTGTGTTGATGAAAATCATCGCAGAAAGGGAGTAGGCGAAGCGTTATATAAATATGTTGTCGAATACGCCAAAGAGAATAACTATTACAACATTACGCTAAATGTATGGAACTGCAATCCCGGGGCCATGAAGTTTTATGAAGCAATGGGACTAAAACCGCTTAAAGTTTGCATGGAGCAGATACTGGATTGACCGGTAGTAGAAGTTAGGAAAGAATTATGGAATATGAAATATTATTAGCATCAGAAAATGACAGAGCAGAAATTTTATCCCTATATAAAGCCCAGATTGGTAGGGAAAACTGTCCATGGACTGAAGAATATCCGTCTAATGAGTCGATAGATTTTGACCTTTCAAGAGATGCTCTTTTTGTACTTAAGATGGACGGAAAAATAAAGGCTGCAATTTCCTTAGAGGAAGATGAAGATGTTGACAATCTCACATGCTGGGATAAAACAATTGCTCCGGAAGGAGAGGTAGCCAGGGTAGCAGTCCTTCCTGAAGCCCAGAACAAGGGACTTGGAAGGATTATGATGCAATATGCCATGGATGAATTAAAGCGAAGAGGCTATAATGGCATCCACATCTTAGTAAACAAGCATAACATCAAAGCGATCAGATGTTATGAGGTGTTTGGTTTCCGTACCGTAGGCGAATGCCATATGTATGAACAGGATTTTTTCTGTTATGAGAGAGAACTGTAATCAATCAGAGGGAGGGTTCTCTGATTGAAATTGGAGATTGATAGGTAAAATTCGTTTATAATTATTCTCTCTATTTGCATTCCGATATTCATCTGATATTATCATACTTGTAAAGGCGCTGATACAAAAAACCAAAAAATGAAAGGATGATAATATGAACAGAGATATTTTTATAAGAAACATAACTAAAGACAGGATAGAGATGAGCCCCAAGGGAAGAAATGCAAACGAGTTATCTGTAGAAGAATTTGAGAAAAACTATGAGAATTTCTTCGACATGATATTTGAAATTGCCGGAACGGATATTTCTTCACTTACAGGATACGGAGAATTTGATGAGAACAATATTGCTCCGTATAATACAGTAAAGGAGTTCATCATAGACACTTTTAATGAGGAGAAAGAAGGCTACTGGCATAACTGGAGACAGATGTTTGAGACATCATATCTAAAGAAGGATTATTTCGAAAAGATTTATGCCAAAGCACTTGAATATGCTCCCTACTGTGAAGGACAGAGATATCTGGCAAACAACAATACATTTTTCTGCAATATGGTAGTTGATGAGAATGGAAAAACATATTGTGCTGATTGGGGAAGAGCCGGCATTATGGATTACATGATGGATTTTGCCATCCTGGATCTTAATAAGCCATATCTGCTGGTACCGGAAAAGCTTTATGAATATGCTAAAAAGAAGAACATAGAGATAAAGAATTTCAGGGAACGTTTCTTGTGTATGGCATATTTTAAGGGAATCCATACTTTGATGTGGCATGCATCCATAGATGATCTTGAGTCCTGTGAATCCATTACAAGGTCGATCAATGCTTTAGAAGAGCGCATGAAGAATTATTGATATGAAATATGAAAATGCAAAGGATATTCTCCCTGCAAGCCTTTTGGAAGAGGTGCAGAAGTACGCGGAAGGAAAAGTGATCTATATACCGAAGTGCACTAAAACAAGAGGCTGGGGAGAAGCATCCGGATATCGTGAAAAATTGAATAAAAGAAATTCACTGATATGCAACAGATATTCGGCAGGTAGATCTATCCTGGAGATTGCGGAAGAATTTTATCTTTCTCCGGAAACCGTCAAGAAGATCGTATACGGAAATAAAGTGAATTTACCTGAGTTTTCAGCTTCTATTACTTCTGCTGATCATTATGCTAAATCCGGTCTGGGAGAAGAGTGGGTGCGTACTTATCTTACAACTCTTGGCAAAGACATGCCGGACAGCACTGAATACTTTATGTCTGAGCTCGCGAGAATCCCACTTCGTTTGATTTCGGACTCTATAAAAAGCGATGAAAATATGGAAATTAATGAACGAGGATTTCATGATGTTCCCCTTATAGTAAAATATGAAAACAATAAGTTTTCAGTGGATTATCAGCAGGAGTATCTTAGGTTTTTACTCAATGCAAAAATGAATTCTCATTATGCTTTCGTCTTTGCCAGAAATGAGGAATATAACCATTTTCAAAACAATTACGGAAAACATTTTCAAAGATAAAATTATTTCCGGACAAAATAGAACATAAAATGACAGGATTTCTTTTTGAACTTCGTGTAGAATGAAATCATCAAAGAGAAGGAGTGTGGCACATGGAGTGGATTACTTGCATTAGGACAGCTATCGATTATATGGAAAAGCATCTGGAAGACGATATCAGTGCGCAGGATGTTGCTGAACAGATTTATATGTCCTCATTCTTTTTTCAGAAAGGATTTTCAGTGATGACCGGGTATGGGCTGGGTGAGTATATCAGAAACCGCAGACTGTACCGGGCGGCATTGGACCTTCAGAAAACGGATGAGAAGATAATCGATATCGCGTTACGTTACTGCTATGAGACTCCGGAAAGTTTTACAAAAGCTTTTTCACGCTTTCATGGAGTGACCCCGTCCCAGGTGCGGGATGGTGCACCGGTAAAACCATTTCTTCCTTTGAAAGTTGATATTATTATTCACGGAGGTAATGAGATGGATTACAAGATTAAAACTATGACCGGCTTTAAGGTGATCGGTTTTGCAAGAGTATTTGACGGAGAAACTTCATACGTAGAGATTCCTAAGTTCTGGGATGAGATTCGCGAAAAATATGCTAACAATGTCTGGAAGGGAAATGCACCGATAAATGAGATTGAAAAAGCAATCGTAGATAATAACATCGGTGAATACGGTGTTTGTGTTGATGATGCCGGTGACGGCAGGTTCAGCTATATCGTTGCGGGCATTTATAAGGGCGGCGAAGTACCTGAAGGTATGAGAGTTTATGAACTCCCGGATTCTGACTGGGCTATTTTCGACTGTTATGGTCCTTGTCCTAAAGCACTTCAGGATGTAAACACAAAAATATTTAGAGAGTGGATGCCCGGAAATCCTGATTTTGAGTTCCCGGGCAGGGCAAATATTGAGTGGTATGGTGAAGAGGATCCCAGTTCTCCCAGTTATCACAGTGCAATTTGGATTCCTGTAAAGAAGAAGTGATTAAGGGAGGTATAAGAATGGATCAAAGCATTTTAGATTGGCTATTGGAAGATATAAATCCTGAGGTGAGGCTTAGAACACTGAAGGAATATGAAAAATATTCAGACAATGATGAAAAAGTAATTGCATGCAAAAAGGAATTGCTTGGCAGCAAAGTATATGAGCGCGGACTTAAGAAATTAAAGAAAGAAAAGTCTTGGGACAAGTATGATGCGATCATGGCATTTGCAGAATGGGGACTGACAAGAGAAGATATCGGAAAAGATATCGACAGCGAAGTGTTCTCACTTATCGAAAGTACAGGCTTCAAAATGTTATGCGGTGAACCGCTTCTTCTCAGGAATCTCGTTAAGTTGGGATATTATACTGAAGATGTTGTAAAGAATGAGATTGATTCCGTTCTTAAGCTTATCAAAGAAGACGGTGGTTTTGGGTGCATCAGCACCAACAAGAAGATTAATGATCCGAAGAAACCTCATAAGAGCTGCGCGCGCCTGACGGTGGAATACCTGCTGTTGATGGCTGAGCTGCATTTGCAGGGATACAAGGAAGCGTGCGAGGAAGCTCTGGTACATTATTTCACAAAGCGTAATATCTTCTATCGTACAGACGATATGAAAACACCCATGGTGGATGTGATGCTGAGCACCTTCTATCCCCCTGATCCCATCAAGATCGGAGCCCATCAGATTGTATACGCATTGCGCGTACTGGGATGCGAGCCGAAATCGGAGGCTATGCAGACCGGATACAAGGTCCTTGATCAGTACAGGATGGAAAACGGAAGATACGTGCTGACGGCATCCAAAAGTGTACCGGCTTTCAAGGCCGGAAACG
>JAEEVK010000199.1 GCA_016287095.1 Lachnospiraceae bacterium | reverse complement strand
CCGGAGATGTCTGAGGGTGAGCATTCGAATATCGGAACAATTTCTTTTGCTCTGGGATTCATACTCATGATGGCATTGGATGTAGGATTAGGGTGAAGATAAGATGATGCTAAGATAATCTTAAGAATTCCATCGTAGTTTTTTCACATTTGATTGGTAGACTACAGATAAATGAACTACCCACGACCGACAGGATGTCGGACGGGGTTTCGGAGGTCAGGCAAGCCTGACTGACACCGGCGTGTCCACGACGCCTCTATCCCATTGGCTAACCTTTGGGAATACTTTTCTCATTATATTGGCTGCTCCGTTGATGTCTGCATTTGAGATACTGCCGTCACAGTGATGATACAGACCTCTTTTGATGCGTCTTCCTGAAAAGCTATGTTTAACATCATCACCTTTCGTATAGACGGGGATTTCGTCCATAGCAAGGTAATCCGCCTTTGATGTATAGCTTTCCTCAGTCGCCAAAAAGCAAATGCCGGCTGCAAGGAGTTTATATCTGAGCATACCTGCCAATACCTGCTGTGGTATCTGGACAAAGTTCTGGTTATTAATATGCCCTAAAAAGATCTCCTGTTTTTGGAACTGATTATGGCCAAGGATGACCATATCTACTTTGTTGGATACAGCATAGTTTACGATATATCTGCTGATCTTATGCATCGCATCATTGATATATCGGTTGCGCCTTGAAGTAAGCCTTGCAATCCTGGCGGTATCGTGAAGTCCGTTGCATTTCATAGCTGCGGATTTATACTTGGCAAGCTGCTTGTTATAGTACCGGTTTTCTGACTTAACCATAGCGCCCTTGATCACGAGAGGTTGCGATCCAAAGTTATTAGTCACAGCACAGATATTGTCAAGGCCGGGATCAATAGACAAAACCCTCAGATCTTTCAATGTTGAAAGAGTCTGGTATTTGGATATAAGGTTCTGATTATCCGCTTCCGTTATACCTTGAAGAGCGGATTCAGTAACCACTTCGATCTCAAACTGATGACAGCGATAGAGGATCCTGACCTCCTTAAGGGTGACACTGCCTCGTTTGTGCAGATTCAGCCTTGTTTTGATACCCGGCATCTTAAGGAAGCGACCATCCACGATCCGGCAGATCTGGTTAGTCAGAATAGCTGTCTTGCAGGAACCTTGTTTTACATACTTTGGAAGCTTAGGCCTGCCTGTAAACTTCTCAGGGTGAGACTTATATTCCTTCAAGGACTCGAAAAATGATTTATAGTCCCTGAGCAGAAGCTTTAACACCTGTTGATTTGCCTGAGCAGGAAGACCCGTGTAAGCGGGATCCTTAAGGCTCTTAAGTACATAGTCAAGCGTACCGTAAGTAAGCCATTTGCCTTTAGGAGCATACTTTTTGCCACCGGTAATGTCAGATATCATCTGCCATACAGTAAGCTGATTCTCGGTAAGCGGCTTATATTGTTCAAAGTCACGTACAGCAGTAGAATACTGGCGAAGCAAAAAGTTGGCCCTGTTATACAGTATGGCGGCAGACAGACAAAGACTGTGGCAATAGCTGTACAGTTTGTGCCCTTTTTTGATATGATATTTATCAGTACGATACATGGTCTTCATACTGATATTATACCACAGAATTCAGCAAAAAGCAAACAGGTGTTCGATTAAATGGATAGCAATTCATCCCACAACCGACTGCGTCGGATGGGGTTTTCTTGCAAGGGTAATATAAACATCTTTTGTTATACTGACATCTTTAGCAGTCTAAGTACACGAAGTTCCCTTTTTATCATTACTTCATCAAAAAAAACATCACTTTTATAAATATCATTAGCCTCTATAGCCGTTTCAATATCAACAATCTTGAGAACAAATTCCGCATCCTGTTCATAAGCGTCCAATTCCTGATCTACCAGTTCATCCTCTACATCGCAAAAGTAATAATAATTCTCCTGCTCGAAAACAGTATTCTCAGCCTTGTCGCTCTTTTGCCTGCGAAGTACACTTCCAAATTCCCGGATGCTTTCCGGAATCACAACCATTCCGACTTCCTCTCTGACTTCACGAATCAAAGCTTCTTTTTTATCTTCATCATCATGTATTCCGCCTCCGGGAAATTTATAGTATTTTTCCTTTTTGCTATATACAAGAGCTATCTTGTCACCCTTGATAATGATGGCTCTGGCTGATGGCCTGCGAAAAATGGAATCCTTTTCTTTATAGTCTTTTAAATCTATTTCAAATAGTCTTTTCATATTCTTTTAGTGCTGTATATTCACGTTTATAGAGTCCCTAAACAGCAATGTCCTTATCATGATAGTCTTTATTTTTACCGAATATACCACTCACTGAGCTATCTTACAGAACCATCAACAAAGTACCGGCCCCTATCAAGATGCAACCCAGCGCGGACTTTAAGGTAAATTCTTCATGCAAAAAAACAAAAGCCAACACCAGTGTAATAACAACTGACAGCTTATCTATCGGAACAACCTTGGACGCATCTCCCATCTGCAATGCCTTGTAATAGCATAACCATGACGCTCCTGTCGCCAGGCCGGACATGATCAGAAATATCCAGCTCTTCTGACTGATTGACCTGATACCCCCCTGCTGATGTGTAATAAATACCATTCCCCATGCCATAAATACA
>JAEEVK010000198.1 GCA_016287095.1 Lachnospiraceae bacterium | reverse complement strand
GCTCAAGTTCAAATACTAGCCCGCATATAAATACCGGTATAAAAACGAGGGCCTGCTGTTTCATTAAAAGTGCAGCGCCTAAGGATATTCCAGCCGGTATAATTTTGTGCTCCATAATACAAATGCACATAAGTACTATGAAGAATGTAAATACGGAGTCAGTCTGACCCCAGATGCATGAATCGATAAATATGGCAGGATTAAGTATGTATAGAAAAGTTAGGATCAGTGCCTTATTCTCATCGAGTTTTTTTTCTGCGGCTTTATATATCAGGAACGAAGTCAGAATATCAAAAATGATAGGCACAGTTTTATATAGCAGATAAGTCTGGGTTAATGTATTTTGGGGAAATCCTTCTTTTATTAGCTGTATTATGTATAATATGTACAAGTATAGAGGCGGATAGGGCATGGATACATTGTCGGAATAGAATTTTGAAGGACCATATGTATATAACCGTTTTGCCCAGCTCGCTATGATTTCCAGATCTTCTGGATATCCGGGAATTAGAAAAGCTATCAGGAATTCTATGATAAGGCCGGAGAAAAGTATAATAACAATTCCATTTTTATTATTGCCTTCAAATGTATTGCTTTTTTTTAATACGAGTGATCCGAATGCAAACACAATGACAAGAATTAGTATTAGAAAGATACTGTACATTAGTTATCTCCGTTTTAGCCGTAATATTATTTATGTAACGATACACCGATCATGCTCAGTCAGTAAGGTATCTTAACTATTGTGAATTATATTACAAGAAATAGGAAAAAAACAATTAATGTGTTTTAGGGCAACAGAGTAAAGAATTAGTTGGAAAAATAAATTAAATAAAGAGAGTAATCTAGAATCCTTTGTTACAATGAATTTGACACAAACACCGAAAAAGGAGGATTACTCTCATGAACATTGTAGCACTACTGGAGCAATTAACAAAAGAAATATTAACGGCAGAGGATAAATTTTTAAAAAATCCTAAAGATTTAAATATGCTGGAACTGAGCGTAAAAACGTCAACTGATTCGTTTGCGGCAGCTTTTCTTGGAGAAGTGTTATCAGATCTGGATTCAGCAATAAAGGAGACTGGCTGGAGAAAAAGAAACTATGTGATCCACCGTACGGACATCAGGTCTATAACGAGTTCAGTCGGGGATATCAGTTTTAGCAGTACATACTATAAAGGACGTGGTGGAAAGAAAGGCTTCTGCCATCCGGTCGAGGATATGATCGGTCTGGACAGAAATGAAAGATTTACTGAAGCCGCAGAAGTAAAGCTTCTTAATGCAGCATTAAGAACCAGCTATTCAGAAGCTGCAAAGGTCCTGCCGTCGCAACAAAAAATCTCTAAAACAACAGTGATGAACAAGGTACACGGACTATCAGAAGAAGTACCTGACACCATCTACGACGAGAAGAAAAAGGTTCCCTACCTGTATATTGAAGCGGATGAAGACCATGTGGCAGAGCAGCATGGGAGGTTTGGCCATACTGCCGACAATAAAAGTTTTATCTCAAAGCTTATATACGTATACGAAGAAAAGAAGGAATCCCTTTCTGCAAAGGGACGGAATGAACTGGTGAATGTTTATTACTTCAGCGGATTATATCCGGGAGCAGAAGGAAACAAAAGGCTGTGGGAAAAGGTCAGAAGATTCATAGAGAACAATTATGACACTGACGAATTAAAGCATATATATATAAGCGGTGACGGGGCACCATGGATAAAGAGCGGGACCATATATCTGGACAAAGCTGTGTTCTGCGCAGATAAATACCATCTTATGCAGTACATAAATGCGGCTGCGGGACAGATGCTTGATGAGAAAGAGCATGTAAAGGAGGAACTCTGGCATCTGCTGTATTCAGGAGCAAATGATGCAAAGAAGAAGTTCGATTATTATACCGCAGAGATGAAAGCTTCCGCCGATAAACCGGATAAGGTGGAAAAACTAAGGACATATGTGCTTGGCAACTGGATGGCAGTAAGGCGTACACTTAGAAGGAAACACGTTAAAGGATGCAGTGCTGAAGGACATGTGAGTCATATGCTGTCAGACAGGCTAAGTTCGCGTCCTATGGGCTGGAGTCAGACCGGAGCCGACAGAATGAGCAAGCTCAGGTGTTATGCAAAAAATAACGGAAGTGAAAAAATCATAGAGCTGGTAAGGTATAGCCGCAGCCAAAGAAAACTGGCACTGACAGGGACAGAAGCTGCGGTTCCGAGAACTTATAAGACCGGCGAAATTATAGCAGAACACTATGACCAGGCAAGGAGTTATATAGAAAGGATACAGGCCCATTTCCCAGAAGGCACAGCAAAGAAAAGTTTTTGTATAAGAGAACACTTGTGGGAACTTTGACACAGAAGTCGTACAGAGGTAAAATGATGGCGTTATCGGTCTGATCATTGCATAATGTGTGATTCTTTTTTACTTCTCTATCCAACAATAACTTTACGCTGTCTTATTAGATACTGATCATTTTCTATTTTATCTGCATATGATAGAATGACTAACAGAGGTCAAAAATAGGTGTAGCTACAATACATGGGGGAGTTACATGATGGCAGAATCATTTATCGATGAAATATATCATAGGGCTGATGTGATCGAACAACTAAGAGAATCCTGTCTTATGGCACAACGGATGAG
>JAEEVK010000077.1 GCA_016287095.1 Lachnospiraceae bacterium | reverse complement strand
ATTTCTTCAATATGTCGTCATACGAAGTATGATGGTCATTATTTACAACTTACTACACGCTCTGCGTGACCCAGCCATTATCTTATCATTAATCACCCAAATTGTCAATCCCGTATTTTGGGGATTTTTACAATTTCAATCTATTTTAGATACAATAAGTACATTTGATACAATATACACTTCTTTACTTCAAGAAACCGTTCACTATCATCTCTTCGGCCTCACTCTCGGTAAGTCCCAAAGACATGAGCTTAATGATCTGCTCACCTGCAATCTTGCCGATAGCCGCCTCATGTATCAGGGATGCATCCACACAGTTGGCTTCAACCTCGGGTATAGCGGCTACTTTACCGTTATCCATGATGATCGCGTCACACTCAGAGTGTCCGGCACACTTATTATTTCCTCTGATATTTGACTTAAAGAGCTGAGTTGAGTTCTCCCTCGCTACAGAACGTGAAATAACATTAGTGCTCGAGCCCTCACCGTTCAGATCAACCACAAAATCAGTCTCGGCATGCTGTTTTCCGTGAGTCATTATCTTTTCTTTTATGACAAGTGAAGCATTGTCCGCTACATCGGCTCTGGTAGTACGGATGGTTGAATCAACGCCCTTTATCTGTACTGTCTCCATCTCTAAGTAGCTGCCTGCCTCAAGATGCACGATAGTCTGGGGATTAAGTACGATCTCGCCGTTTCCGTCACCTTCGCCGTAGTGTTTTTCAACGTATCTGACCTTAGAATTCTCGCCTACAAAGAAGGTATGTATACCGTCATGCTCTGATTTCTGAGTACCACAGTTATGAATACCGCAGCCTGCGATGATGGTCACATCACAATCCTTGCCGATAAAGAAATCATTGTATACCGACTCGGTAAGTCCGGTCTCACTGATGATCACGGGGATATGCACACTTTCCCTCTTTGTGCCGTCAGCTATATGTATGTCTATACCCGGCTTATCCTGCTTTGTCTCTATCTGTATATGCTCGGTGGAACGCCTGCCGGCTCCCTCACCGTTAGCTCTTATATTATATGCTCCTGTAGGTATCTCATGCAGTCCCGCAATCTCTGCCAACAGGTTTTCCTGAATCTTATCCATTATATGTACCTCTCAACGTTTAAACTGACACTTAAAGGTTGAGCCTGAGAATAAAGGCATAACCTCATCCTTACTGCCCTGCTTTACTACCTCACCGTCTGCCACCAGTATGATCTCGTCAGCGATATTGATAATTCTTTCCTGATGTGAAATAATGATGATCGAGCCCTGGGTTTTTGCCTTCAGATCCTCGAATACCTTTATCAGATTTGAAAAGCTCCACAGATCGATACCTGCTTCAGGCTCATCAAATATAGTAAGCTTGGTGCCTCTTGCTATGGTTATTGCGATCTCTATTCTCTTTAACTCTCCGCCCGAAAGACTCGCATTTATCTCACGGTTTAAGTAGTCGTTTGCACAAAGGCCTACTTCCGAGAGATAATCACAGGCTGAGGATTTCATCTTTTCTCCTGCTGCCAGTACCAAAAGGTCCTTTACCGTCAGGCCCTTAAAACGCACAGGCTGCTGGAAAGCAAAGCCTATACCGAGTCTCGCTCTGTCCGTTATGGACATATCGGTGATGTCCTGTCCGTTATACAGTATCTGTCCCGAGGTGGGCTTGTAAATACCGGCTATGATCTTTGCCAGTGAGGATTTTCCTCCGCCGTTAGGTCCGGTAATTACGAAAAATTTATCATCAGGCAAAACCAATGAGACATTTTTAACTATCCCGATATTTTTGCCCTCATCTTCAACATTGTAGCTTATATTTCTTAATTCTAACATTTACTTACTCCTAATGTAACATATTACTTCTTCTCTGCTTCAGTTTCACAGTAGATGCATCTGTATGTCCTCTTTTCAGGATCCGTCAGTTTAAATATATGAGGGAGCTCCTGCTCTGTGGATGTGATGCATCTGGGGTTTTTGCACTTTATGATGTTCTTTACCATCTTGGGAAGCTCTATATGCTTCTTTGCTACCCTTACATTGTCCTTTATGATATTAACTGTAATGTTGGGATCAATAAAACCTAAGATATCAAGATCAACATCCAGCACTTCATCAACTTTTATAATATCCTTCTTGCCCATCTTATGGCTTGTTACGTTCTTTATCAGAGCCACTGTGCTCTCCAGTTCGCCCAGATGAAGTACATTATACAGATCCATGCCTTTTCCGGCTTCAATATGGTCTATAACCAGACCGTTGGTGATTCCATCTATATTCATACTTATCTCCCTATACCTACTAATCGTTTTTCAGTATTATTCTTACGTAATCAATATTCTTACGATATTCCCAGCAGTTTCATGATCAGAGCCATCCTGATAAACTTGCCGTTCTTTACCTGACGGAAATATGCCGCTCTGGGATCATCATCCACTGCTACTGAGATCTCGTTTACTCTGGGAAGCGGATGCATTATGGTCATATCCGGTTTTGCTGTTACCAGCTTTTCAGGTGTCAGGATATAACTGTCTTTCAATCTTATGTAATCCTCTTCGTTAAAGAAACGCTCACGTTGAACTCTGGTCATATACAGGATATCTAACTTGGGCATAGCCTCTACCAGATTGGTGGTCTCCTCATACTCAATCCCCTTTTTATCAAGTGTTTCCTGCTTTACATAGTTGGGAAGCTTTAATTCATCGGGTGATATAAGTACAAACTTAATACCGTCATATCTTGACATAGCCTCGATAAGAGAATGTACTGTACGGCCGAATTTTAAGTCTCCGCAAAGGCCGATTGTCATATTGTTAAGTCTGCCCTTTTCGGTCTTGATGGTAAGCAGGTCTGTAAGAGTCTGTGTAGGATGATTATGTCCGCCGTCACCTGCATTGATCACAGGTACGCCTGCGTGCATCGATGCTACTAATGGTGCACCCTCCTTAGGATGTCTCATGGCTATGATATCCACATAACAGCCCACAGTCCTTACTGTATCGGCTACGCTCTCTCCCTTGGCTGCAGAGCTTGCCTGAGCCTCAGAAAATCCCATAACCCTGCCGCCCAGATCGATCATGGCTGCTTCAAATGAAAGCCTTGTACGGGTAGACGGCTCAAAAAACAGGGTAGCCAATTTCTTATACTTACATTTCTCATGATAAGCATCGGGATTTGCGATGATATCCTGAGCCTTCTCTATAAGAGAATCTATTTCCTGAGTGGATAAATCTGTAATACTTAATAGGTTATTCATATTCTCTCCTAAAATAATTCTTTATTTATATCAACTATAATACCACGGATTGCTTCGTTTCTTCGAAACTATCGCAATCCTCAAAACACCTCGGATCACTTGGTATTATACAAACTCCTCCACACATCTCTTATAAGCTGCTACCGGATCCGCAGCCTGAGTGATGGGACGACCTACTACGATATAGTCTGATCCGATCTCCTTTGCCTGTGCAGGTGTCATAATACGTCTCTGGTCATCCTTTGCGCTGTCAGCAAATCTTACACCGGGGGTAACGGTTATGAAGTTCTTTCCGCAACGTTCCTTTACTATAGCTGCCTCCAAAGGAGAACATACTACACCATCCAAGCCTGCATCCTTGGCATTCTCAGCGTAATGCATAACTGTCTCGGGAAGTGTCGCGTTGATCAGGAGTTCATCCCTCATCCTCTGCTCATCTGTAGAAGTAAGCTGTGTAACAGCTATAAGTAAAGGTCTGGTACCGTCAGGTCTTGTAAGTCCTTCCAATGCAGCCTCCATCATAGCCTTTGTGCCTGCTGCATGAAGGTTTGTCATATCTACATCAAGTTTTGAAAGGACAGCCATGGTCTTCTTTACGGTATTGGGGATATCATGAAGCTTTAAATCCAGGAATATCTTGTGTCCCCTTGCCTTGATCTGCCTAACCATATCAGGTCCGGCTGCATAGTAAAGCTCCATACCGATTTTTACAAACGGCTTCACGTCTGTAAATTTGTCCAGAAACGCTAAGGTCTCCTCTGCGCTTGCGAAATCGCAGGCAATAATTACATCTCTCTTCTGATCCATAATGTTGTCCTCCTGAAAATATATTATTTTACTATTAACAAGCCTTGTAATTTCCGGCAGTCTTGAATTTTCTCGTTATCAGCCTATACCGGCCATATCAGCCGTGTGCCCTTCCGATAATATCGGTCAGTTTATTTATCTTCAATTCCTCGCATAGCTTAGGAAGTCTCTCTATGATCTTGGGGCAGGTAAAGGGATCTACCAGATTTGCAGCACCCACTTCTACTGCGGATGCTCCTGCCATCATCATTTCAATCACATCCTCAGCGGTTGAAACACCGCCCATACCGATGATAGGGATATTTACAGCATCATATACCTGATAAACCATCCTGACCGCAACGGGGAATATTGCAGGTCCGGAAAAGCCGCCCATCTTGTTGGCTATGACCGGTCTGCCTCTTTTTATATCAATCCTCATACCGAGAAGAGTATTGATCAGACTTATGCCGTCAGCACCTGCTGCTTCACAAGCTACCGCGATGTCTGTGATACTGGTCACATTGGGACTCAGTTTCATATAGACCGGCTTATCTGTTACCGATTTAACAGCGGCGGTTACCTCAGCAGCCGCATCCGGGGTTGTACCGAAAGCCATACCGCCTGCGTGTACATTGGGACAGCTGATATTTACTTCAAGTATCTCTACCTGATCCTCTTTATTCATCCTCTCGCAGCAGTATTTATACTCATCTACAGAAAAACCGCTGATGTTTGCTATTATAGGCTTGTGAAACACATCCCTTAATGCAGGCAGTTCCTCATTTATTACTGCATCTATACCGGGATTGGCCAGGCCTACGGAATTGATCATACCATCCCTGCACTCTGCTATCCTGGGTGTCGGATTTCCAAACCTGGGCTCCTTTGTAGTCCCCTTAAAGGAGAACGATCCCAGAATATTTATGTCATAGAGATTGTTAAATTCCGCTCCAAATCCAAAAGTACCGCTTGCAGGTATTATAGGATTATCTAATTTTACTCCGCTTAATTCTGTGCTTATATCTACCATATCAAACCTCAAATCTTAAACTGTATTCAATATCAAACTGTCGCCTAAATCCATTAGTCTCAACTGTTTTCAGCTTCAGAATATCACATCCTGGCTCCAGAAGATCGGTCCGTCCTTACATACCTTCTTAAATCCGCTCTTGGTATTGAGTGAGCAGCCTACACAGGCTCCGAAACCGCAGCCCATTCTCTCTTCAAAGCTGAGCTGTCCCAGGATCTTGCCGTCATAATATCCGTACAGAGCCTTGAGCATGGGTATGGGACCGCATGCACAGTAATCTGTCACATCATCAAGGCCTTTAAGGCAGTCTGTAACAAATCCCTTAGTACCGTATGATCCGTCCACAGTAGCAACTCTTACATCGAGGTCCTTGCCGGACAGAATCTTTGAAAGGTCTTTAAACTCATCCTCATAAAATACATCACCTTGAGAACCAAAGCCCAGTACCACGGTAACTCTTTTACCCAGTGCCAGCAGAGCTTTAGCCAGGCCGTAAATCGGAGGTGTGCCTACACCGCCGCCCACCAGTAAAGTGTGGTCTCCGCAGGCATTTACATCAAATCCGTTTCCCAGTCCCATTAGACACATAAGCGTATCACCGGGCCGCATCCTGCACAGAGCGTCGGTACCGTTACCCACTACTTTGTATATGATGGTAACACCCTCGTCATCATAATCACTTATGGAAATAGGACGTCTCAGATAAAAGCCCGGTACCTTGATATTTATAAACTGTCCGGGAGCTGTAATCAGGGATGTATCCCCGTTTAAAGACATCCTGTATACATCATTTGCAATTTTTTCGTTTGAAATGATCGTAAGTTCCTGATCTATCTGTTTTCTGATATACTCTTCCAAATCAATACTCCTTTTTAAAATACCTTCTTACCGTCTATATAAGTTGCTATACATTTGCCGGATACCTTGCATCCCTCAAACGGTGTGAACCTGCCCTTAGTATAAAACTTATCCGGATCTATCACATATTCCTCATCAAGGTCGTAGACCGTAAGGTCTGCGGGCAGCCCTTCCGCTATACCATGTTCCACATCAAATCTCTTTGCAGGTGCGATACTCATAAGGTCAACAAGCTTTTCCAAACTTATCACATTGGTTTTAACAAGGCCGGTGTAAAGTACAGGGAATGCTGACTCCAGTCCAACTACACCCATGAGTCCGTCAAAGCCTTTCGCCTTTTCTTCCAGGGAATGCGGAGCATGATCTGTAGCTATCACATCTATCGTACCGTCCTTTAAGCCCTCAAGCAGTGCTTTTCGGTCTTCTTCGCTCCTTATGGGAGGATTCATTTTGAACCTTCCTATACCGTATTTTGCATCGTAGTTGCCGGTATCATAGCTTACAAGGCCGGACTTTACATTTTCGCATAAAGCCTTACCTTCAGGGGACTTCTTATATACATTCAAAATATCTTCGTCGCATAACAGCAGGTAGTGAGGACCTGTTTCGCAGGTGATATCAACTCCGGCTGCTTTGGCCCGGCGTATCAGTTCGACACTTTCCTTTGTGGATACATGGCATACATGATATCTGCAGCCTGTCTTTTTAGAGAGCTCTATATCACGCTCCACCATCTTCCATTCACTCTCAGAGGATATCCCTTTGTACCCAAGTGCTTCAGCCAGCACTCCGTCATGGACATTTTTCCCGCCCAGTACAGCCTTTACTTCGCAATGTGCCGAGATGATGCCGCCTATCTCAGCCACCCGCTGCATAGCCTCATCCATATGTGAAGCAGCCTCTACTCCGGTACCGTCATCCGAGAAACCTGCCAGTCTCACGGGAGCACCCTCTCCGTCTATAGCTGCCTCATCCTCTAAGATGTCGAAGTATTCGCTGATCTCTTCAAAATCCACCAGTTCTTCGCCCTTTTCACCCTTGGTAATGGAAGCATAGGGATATACCTTAACACATGCCTTGTCATGTATGGCCTTGAGCTCCTCATTCATCGTCTCTACTGAGTCAGGGACGGGCTTAAGATTCGGCATGGTAAATACATGGCTGTAACCGCCGTGAGCTGCCGAGAGCGATCCGCTGGCTATATCCTCTTTATACAAAAATCCCGGCTCGCGAAAATGTACATGCACATCTACGAAACCGGGAAAAATATACTTACCTGAATAATCAACAACAGAAACAGAAGAATCTTCTGCCTTTGAAAATAAAGAATCCGACAAAGAAACAATTAACCCATCCTCAATCAGGATGTCTTTCTTAAAGAAGCTACCATCAATATAAACATTGGCACCGGATAGTAAAGTTTTCATTGCCCAACCTCCTTCGAAATATGTTAACACATAACCGGCGGAATTGTCAATTGAAATATTTTTAAAAGTTAAGAAAAAATGCTTGACAAATTCAAAACTAGATAATATAATATCTCCTGTTGACGCGCATGGGATCTTAGCTCAGCTGGGAGAGCATCTGCCTTACAAGCAGAGGGTCACAGGTTCGAGCCCTGTAGGTCCCATTTAGCAACACCCTATGGCGGGATAGCTCAGTTGGCTAGAGCACGCGGTTCATACCCGCGGTGTCGAGGGTTCGAATCCCCCTCTCGCTACTAATTAAGCCGGATGATTTTCATCCGGTTTTTTATTTTCTATATACAAAGTCCTGCATAACTGTCATTCTAAAATCATAGCGAAGGATCTAATTAAATAAAGCATAAAATAAATCCCGGCATAATCTGCCGGGATTTAATATCATTCAAATATTTTTATGTGTTTTAAGCCGGTTCATCCTTGCCCATCAGAGCCTCATAATCAGCTTTTACTTTTAGGAAGGTCTCCTGGTCTCCGTTCTCCGAATCGGGGTGGAATACCTTACACAGATCCCTGTATCTCTTCTTTATCTCATCCTCAGTCTTACATCCGTTGAAATATCCGGTAATGTGTCCGGGTGTTGAGCTTCTCTCGTTTTCCTTCTCCTTCTCGGTCTCCTGCTCGTACCTGAACTCAGCCTTCATCCTGTCATCATCGTTAACATCGGGCTTCTCACCATAATGGTCGTTTAATATCCTGTCCCTGATAACAAATATCTCAGTCTTGAGCTCTGTAAGCCTCTTAAGTATGGGACCGCTCGCAGCACCGTTATAGCTGTACTTTATCCTTGTGGCCTCATCGTAGTAAGTCCTGAGCTGTTTCATATCGGACTCTCTGACCTTTAATGACTTATAATTGGAGCTGATATATGCCATACAGGAATCAATCTTTTCAAGCTGTGCATGGATACGGGATGAAATCTCCGCCCTTACTCTCTCTTTTTCGGCTTCCTTCCTGTGCTTTGTCTTTTCCTTGATATCACTTCTGTAATCCACAGTAGAATCGATCAGCAGATAAATAACAAAAGCAATAAGCGAAACTATAAGAGATGTAAGCAGCATGCTCCTCTCATACTTTACACCGGTAAAGATCATCAGTTTTCCGGAATAATTAAACTCGGGATTAAGTACAAAATCATAAACACGCTCTATAAACTCTCCCAAAGGCATGGTGTCTATCACATTTTTATTGTCCGAAGAAAGAGCGAGTAAACATGTACTGGTGATTATAAACGGAGCCGGCATCATAACCAGGCCTGCCAGAACTCTTGAGAAAAAGTTTCCGGCCACAGTATTCTTTCCGCCGTAAATAGCCGACAGATGAATACCCAATACTATCAGTGATGATACTGTAAGATATACGGCTGCAGCCCATCCGGGAAGTCCGCCGCAGAAGTTAAGTATCAGTGAAGCTACAATAAGATGTGTTACAGCACCCGTACTGATGATCAGAGCATTCCTCAGCTTGATAAACTTGGAAATCTCAAAGGTCAGCAGCATAAATGCCACCGTCATGAGCAATAAGTTAAACCATTTATTGCCAAAAACCGACGGATAGTATATGTCATACTCCTTGTATCCCGTAGATATCATAAACCATACGAGATTCAGGAACATTACCTTGATATACGGAGCAGCCTTGATGTAATCGGTAAAAAGCATCAGGGCTCCATACAGCATAAGCAAGAAAATCATAGCAATAACTGCTACTACCGCATAAACCATATCTATGTAAACCTTTCATTATAACTGTCTTATACCCGGCATAACAGTTCAAAACGTAAAACACAACCGGTAAAAAATATTATATAATTTTTTACGACTAATTACAAGAACATTTTTTACTTATCAAAATACTGAGTCATAAGATCACTGATCATTTCCTTACTCTTCCTGACTGCGGACTCCGGACCTATGATCTTTGCACTCTCACCTAAAGAAAAAACCCATCCTAAAAACTGAGGATTCAGGTTAACCTCAAAGCGCACCAGAGATCTACCGTCCTTCTGAGGCATAACTGTCACCTCTTCCTTGCCAAACTTGTCGATAAACACGCCGATAACCCTGTTATCGATATCCACGGTAACCTTTTTCTCATCACCCTCATACATACTGATATTTTTCCTGGCATAATCAGCAAGATTAAACTCCTTGAAAAACTCAGCCCCGTCCCTTCTCTCTTCAGTTACAGAAAGATCGGTCATCTTGTCCACACGATAATGCTTTATGATCCCGGCTTCGCTGTCAAAGCCTATAAGATAGTAGTTTTCACTGCTCCAGCAAAGCGCCCATGGACTGATACAGTAAAAATCCCCGTTCTTTTTCAGTTCCATCTCCTTACGTATGTTCCAGTTCCAGTAGTGGAAAGAAACCTTTTTGTTGGATGATATAGCCGTATGTATGGAGTCTATTCCTTCATAAATGCTCTCATTCATGGTCTTTATCCTGCCATGAACATACACCTGCCTCGATAGGCCCGAGGCCTCATACTCACTGCATAGGTTCTCAAGCTTCTTTATCAGCTCATCCGACTTCTTTTCTGTGATAAACTTTGAGGATTGTATGGCATCAACCAACAGCTTCAGCTCAGCAAGTTCAAAATCCCTCTGTTTTACAAAATAATAATATGCAGTCTTAGTCTTTTTAGATCCTATCTTAAGTCCTGTATCCTCAAGCAGCGCTATATCCGTGTAAACGCTCTTCCTTTCGGCCTTGATACCGGCTGCATTCAAAGCCTCTATCAGCTCCGGTACCGTGATACTGTGCCCCGCATCCGTCTTTTTCAGTAACAGTTCCCTCAAATAAAACAGCTTAAGCTTCTGATTTTCACTCCTGGCCATACCCTTCTCCTATTAAACACCGATTTACATCCTTCAAAATATACTTCATTTTACCACAAAAATCAATTAAATGGGCATTAAAAATCCGCCTAAATAAATCTTCAGAAAAGCCTGAGATTTTCTTTAGACGGATTCGTCATTTACATTAACGATTACATATCTTCGTATGCTACAACCAGATCAACTTCGTTTTCCTTTGCAAACTTCAGCGCCTTGTCAGCTAAGTTGATGGCTACATGGTAATCTCCACCCTTGTAAATGGTGGTACCAACAGAAATCTTAAACTCGCATGCAGCATCCTTATTGTTAGCCACATGGGTACGTATTCTCTCACCTATCTCCTTGGTACGTGCCAGACCCTGGTTAGGTACAATGATCAGGAACTGCTCGCCGCCCATACGTACACAAACATCACCGTCACGGGTACAGATCTTAATGATCTTAAACAGCTCTTTAATGATCTGATCACCGACATCATGACCAAAGCTCTCATTGATCTTCTTAAACTCGTTGATATCAAGAAGGATGAAACCGGCATTTCTGAGTTTCAGCTCGTTAGTATCATCCATACACATCATGTTCAGTTTAGAACGGTTGAAAGCACCTGTCAGCTGATCATGCAGAGCCACATCTTCAAGTTTCTTCTGAGCATTATACATCTCAGCGAAAGCATTTTCGAAGATAAACTCAAATGCACAGATAGCTATAAGACTCGCACCATCAAGAGAGATCAGGGTATCGATGCCATTGAAATTGTTAAACATCGAAGCCAGTATTATGTCACCGATGAGCAAAGCATGGAAGAAGCAATGCCAAACCTTCGGAGAAGCAATACCGACTATCAGGAACATCAACTGAAAGACAAGGAAGCCCTCTCTTAAGTTCTGGATGTTTGAAACATAGTATGACGCCCAAACAACCGAGAGCATGCAGGCATGGATCATAACATAAGAAAACGGAACCATAATTTTATATGATGATACATACTTGAATGCAATGATATAGCCGACTAACGGAACAATTATCAGAAAACGCGGCAAAAGCGTATTCTCAGAAAACCCAAGAGCCGCACTGCAGTCCGATACAAAGAAGGTCATCTCAATAACACAGGAAATAACAATAACCCATAGCACCAGATATTTGAAATGATCATACTTGCTCTGATAAAACTCGCTCCGCTTTTCTTTTGAAATAGTTACAGGTTTTAAGATCATCTTAAAGTCCCTCCTGCGATTCAAAAATAGAAAAGCCAAACTCCAAAAATCGCTAAAATACATTTTACTAAAAATCGTTAAAAAAAACAACCCTTTTATTAAAATTTGACATTTTTGTCACAATCGTTATAATTCTATTATCGACATGTAGATCATAACAAATATATAAAACCAGGTAATTCCATAACTTGAATTTGTCATTCACAGTCTGACAATATAATAGTTTAGGATTTGGTTGACTATATTTAAATTTTCAATTAAAGGTATAATATTATGAATTTAGAAGCTATACAAAAACTTGTTATAGAAAAAAGCATAAGCATCGATATAGAAGCAGGCATAACCCTACAGATCAAGAATGAAGCATTCCGTCCGGGTACAGTACGTGTACACCTCCCTGCCCCTATAAATGCATCATGGCTAAAAGAGGGCCAACTGCTCGACTCCGAGCCCATGTTTAGGATGGCCTCTGTCGAAGACTACCCTCAAAGGAGCGTTTACTATAACGAAAGACTGACTGAAAATACACCATTTTCTGTAAAATATGCCTTCACATCAACGCATACCTACATAAAACCCGATATAAACTTAATAGACTCAACCCAGCAGAAAGAGTTTTCAACTGAAGAAATCGAAAGATTCAGCAAAAACCATCACTGCGGATGTGAGTCATATACTGCTCTGCCCCAGGATGCAGTAAGCATACTGGATGTTATCGAAGACAGAGGCATAACCTTTAATGAGGACTATAACTTGTATATTGACCAAATCATGCGAAGCTTCCCCGTATGTGGTTCATCAACCTTGGAAAAGAAAATAAAAAATGGTACAATAGCATATGCCATCTACAAATTTATAATTGAAAACTTTACCAAAATGGGACGCACCGACCATAACATAGCCTTTGTCGCAATGTGCAGAATGTGCGGTATCCCCGCCAGATGGCAGGGAGGATGGGCAACATCATCACCTGTATCACCCCTTATGCCGAATAGTTCAACAAATATTGACGATGGTGAGATTAAGGCACATGATTCAAAGTCAAATGCCATAAAGCATGATTGGGCTATGGTGCATCTGCTACCCTACGGTTGGATTTATGTAGATTGCAGCTTTGGATCTGAAGCACTTACTCGCAATCTATCGCTTGAAGTAACCAACTGTAATTCCGATACCCCAAGTATTGACAACAATGTACAAATCGAATTATGTGAATACTTCTTTGGAAACATCGATCCATGCATGGTACCGACTGCTTCTGCACCCGGAGCAGACCTCTACCCTGCAAAGGACTACGAAAGAGCAGACAAAATATTCAATGTATATGGAGAAGTCGAACTCGTCCCCGACAAACTTGGTGCAGAAGGACATTTTGAAGGATACGGATTAAGTCTCAAGGATTATGAATCAACTGTATCACTTGCTATAATCTTCTAAATAAACTAAACCAGATTATTTTTCCATATAAAAAAACCAAGATTCTCGCTACGTTCAAAACGACAAGCCCTAAAATATAGACATAGGTATTATTGTTATTCTGAAAGCAGTGAAGAATCTTTTTTTATAGTCAGGATGCCAATGTAGGATAAAATATTAGTAGGCAGGACGGTCGAAGAGCCGGGATGGGATAAAACCATAAAGCGTGCAGAGGATATGTAACGAATGCACATATATCGAAACGAGGCAAAAATCAGTTAACCAAACTGATTTTTGAGCGAAGCACAAGAGCCCCTGGTATCAACCAGGGGCTCGATTGCAAGCGTCCGAAGTGTAGATATATCTGCAGTCGTTAACATATCCCTGCAGGTAGCGATTCCGGGTTTTAGACCATACCGGCCCTCCGACCGCCCGTCATATTAACTACATTGGTATCCCAACCGCCCGTCATATTAATCACTCTTTCTCTAAATCCTCTTCAGCGATACGGATATGTACTTCCTTCAACTGCTTCTCGGTAACCTCGCTCGGAGCACCGCACATCATATCCTGAGCCTTACCGTTCATCGGGAAGGTGATAACTTCACGGATAGACTCCTCGCCGGTCAGCAGCATGATCATTCTGTCAACACCGGGAGCAGCACCTGCATGAGGCGGAGCACCATAACAGAAAGCATTGTACATAGCCGGGAACTTCGACTTAACCTCAGCCTCACCAAGACCAACAAGATTAAACGCCTTGATCATGATCTCAGGATTGTGATTTCTGACAGCACCCGAAGCCGACTCATAACCATTGATAACAAGGTCATACTGGAAAGCATTGATGGTCAGAGGATCAACCTCACCCCTCTCAGCCTTTTCGAGGATCTCAAGACCACCGTTGGGCATAGAGAAAGGATTGTGGCAGAATTCAAGCTCGCCTGACTCCTCACCGATCTCGTACATAGGGAAATCAACGATCCAGCATAACTGATACTGCTCCTTGTCCATATGATCGGGACAGAGCACACCTAACTTAGATCTCATAACACCGGCAGTCTTCTGAGCAGCATCCAACTTGTCGCAAGCAGCGATGCCGACAAAATCACCGGCCTTGAGACCCAGAGCCTCGATAACCTTATCCTTAACAGGCTGAACAAACTTAGCAATACCGCCAACGATCTCACCCTGCTCGTCAAGTCTGAACCAGTAAGTCTTCTGAGCAGTCTGAACCTCAACATCAGCAATCAGCTGATCGATCTGCTTTCTGGTAGCGGTAAAGTTAGAAACAGCAACAGCCTTAATCTTCTTGTCCTTAAAAGGATCAAAACCGATATCCTGCAGTACGGAAGCATCCTGTAAAACCAGATCTATACGAAGATCGGGCTTATCGGTACCATACTTCTCCATAGCCTCACGATAAGGAATTCTCTTGAAAGGAGCAGGAGAAACTCTCTTGTAAGTACCGTATTTCTCAAAAACAGGAACAACAACCTTTTCAAGCACACCCAGCACATCATCCTGAGTAGCGAAAGCCATCTCCATATCAAGCTGGTAAAACTCACCGGGAGCTCTGTCGCCACGTGCATCCTCGTCTCTGCAGCAGGGAGCCACCTGGCACTATCTGT
>JAEEVK010000197.1 GCA_016287095.1 Lachnospiraceae bacterium | reverse complement strand
AAAGATATGATATATATGCAGCATACTGTAAGAAGGGTTCAAAAGCCGTAAAGATCGCTTCTGTGGAGGGTGATACTCTATCTTATGTGATAAAGGAGCTTGACGGTAAACCGATCGATACATCGAGAAATATAAAGGTATACACGATAGCTTATCGAAAGGTTGGCGAAAAATTTAAGAAGATCGCAAAGAGTATAGAAGCTCATATAGCAGGATACAAGAATAAGGTTTATTCAAATGTAAAGGAAATCGTATTAAATGTTTCAAGTAAGGAAATGAAAACGGAAGATACATTCCTGATCGAGGCTAAAGCGATCTTAAAGAACAACAGTAAAAAGATGCTTGATCATGTGGCAGATTTTAGATACGTTTCTTCGGATGAAAATGTTGCAATGGTTGATGAAAACGGTCTGGTAACTGCTAAGGGTGATGGAACATGTGATATTTACGTATACGCACAAAACGGATATGCTAAAAAGGTTTTAGTAAGTGTTGAGTGAGATATGAATAATAAGGGGGGTTGCTTTAACGGCAACCCCTAATTTGTTTTTGATATAATATAAAACAATAATAAATGAGCATTAACAGATTAGATAAGGTCGCTCAGCTCTGCATATTCATATCCGTGAGCCAAGGCTACATTTTTGTTTGTGAGCTTCCCTTCGTAGCAGTTGACACCGGTATAGATAGCTTTGCTCTTCTTGCTGGCAGCCTCTAAGCCTTCGCCTGCTATCATCAGGCCGTACTTAAGTGTGGCATTGGTCAGGGCTATTGTGCTTGTACGAGGTACTGCACCGGGCATATTTCCTACACAGTAATGAACTACACCGTCTTCGATGTATACCGGATCATCGTGTGTGGTTACATGGCTGCTCTCGCCGCATCCGCCCTGATCGATGGCTACATCTACAAATACAGCACCGTTCTTCATCTCGGGCAGGTACTTTTTCTTGAATAGCTTGGGGGTAGAGCCGCCGGGGATAAGTACTGATCCGATCACAAGGTCGGCATCCTTTACTACACGCTCAACATTACTGTCATTGCTTACCAGGGTCTGGATATGAGCACCGAACATGTTGTCGAGCTCTTCAAGTCTCTTCAGATTAACATCGAGTATGGTTACATTTGCTCCCATACCTACAGCTATCTTGCAGGCATTCATACCTACGGTGCCGCCGCCGAGGATCACTACGTTTGCCTTGGGAGTACCGGGTACGCCTGCTAAAAGTATGCCCTCACCACCAAATTTCTGCTCCAGATACTTTGCTCCCTCCTGGATGGAGAGACGTCCTGCTATCTGTGACATGGGTGCAAGACAAGGCAGGAATCTGTCTTCCTGTATAGTCTCATAGGCTACGGCCTTTACCTTGCCGTCCAGCAATGCATCCATCTGTTCCTTGTCTGCTGCAAGATGAAGATATGTATAGAGTATCATGCCGTCATGGAACAGACTGTACTCCTCGGGGAGGGGCTCCTTTACCTTTATCATCATGTCTGAAAGATGCCATACGTCAGCGGCATTATCTATCAGTGATGCACCTGCTTCCACATACTCTGTGTCAGCAAAGCCGGAGCCTACACCGGCACCCTTCTCCATATATACATGGTGTCCTGCTTCAACATATGCACGCACATTGTCAGGTGTCAGTCCGACACGAAACTCATTGTTCTTGATTTCTTTTACACAACCGATTTTCATAATACATTCTCCTATGTTTTTAATGATATGGTAAAACTTTCCACATAATTATATATTTTACATACATATATGTCAATCTAAAATAACATTCAACCGTTGATGCATATGGCCGGTAAGTACCAGAAGTCATAAATATTAGTTGACAAACCTTTGGCCTTATTGTAATATAATACCATCAAAGGCAAAGAGTATATATTTGAATTTACTTAGAGATTTTTCTTTTGAAACACGACTTATTTAACTTGAGATTCATTTTTATTCATTGATCTTCAAATTCGCTCTTGCTTTTCCCGTATATTAGCAGGAGTGAAAAGATATCTCCTGCGTGATGATTAAATTGTTTCGCAAAAGGAGGTAGTCTATTTATTTATGGGTAAAATTGATGTAGTACAAATGGATTTCTTAAGAAATCCAAGACATTTCGCAGACATTTGGAATGGTCTTGTGTTTGATGGCAAGCAGGTCGTAAAACCAGATGAGCTTGCAGAGATTAGTCCTGTCGGTCTGGCTAATTCTGGTGAGATGAACTTGAAAAAGACGGCTGATATGGCGATGTGCAGGACTGTCGATGGTAAGATACTTGCTGTTATGATTACTGAAAATCAAAAGGAAATAGATTATAGTTTGCCTGTTAGAGTTAGACTTAGAGAGTTTATGGAATATGACAAGCAGGTTGCTGAGATTTCCCGAAAAAATCGTGAAAAACAAAAGAGTGGTGAAAAGGTTTTCTCAAATGCCGGAGAATATATGTATGGTTTTACTAAAGAGGATAGTTTAAAACCGGTAATGACTTTGGTTCTTTCGTGGAATGACAAAGAATGGGCTGGCGCATTGTCTCTTTATGATATGCTTGATTTTACAGGATTCGAAGAACTGAAAGGACTCGTGTCGGATTATAAGATGAATGTTGTGAATATGGACAGCATCACTAATGAGGAGAATAAGTTCGCTAACAGTGAGGTAAGGGATGTTGTCTCGCT
>JAEEVK010000076.1 GCA_016287095.1 Lachnospiraceae bacterium | reverse complement strand
CATAAAGCTCTGGCAGAATGCCATGATCTCTCTGTCTGACTTGCCCTTAGGATCGAAGTCCGAACCACCCTTGCCACCGCCGATAGGAAGGCCTGTAAGTGAATTCTTAAAGATCTGCTCGAAACCTAAGAACTTGATGATACCAAGATTTACTGAAGGATGAAGTCTTAAACCTCCCTTGTAAGGTCCGATAGCACTGTTGAACTGTACACGGTAACCTGTGTTAACCTGTACCTGTCCCTTATCATCTACCCACGGAACACGGAACTTGATCTGTCTCTCAGGATTAACGATTCTCTCTAAGAGAGCGTCACGTCTGAACTTCTCTTCATTCTTCTCTACTACAGGGCGAAGAGAGTTAAGAACTTCTTTTACTGCCTGATGGAACTCAGGCTCATTGGGATTCTGCTTAATAACCAGCTCGATCACTTCATCAACGTATGACATTTTTTCCTCCTTTTGCCTTATGGCTTGTTCAATAATATTTGATAAAAAAACAGAGTCTTCGGGCGTGTGCCCAAAGACCCCATTGCCTTTGCCAAAATGTATATTAGCGTATTTTTATACATTTGTCAACTGTTTTTTTACAATTTATTGTTACTTTTTCCCTCTTTTAAAAATTTCCTTATATCCGATCTTTTCTTCATATATGTTTTCTCTAATATAGCTGATACGACCTGTTTTATATAACCGTATGTATAGTTCGTCCGTTCTGCTATTTCCGGATTAGAGAGTCCGTCCGCCAGATATTTTGCTACGGTCAGTTCCAGTTCTGTCAGTACCTTTCCCAGTTCCTCCAGCGCTTCGGCACTGTAATTTGATGTTGTTACCGGCACCGTTATCCTGTTCTTGATCCTGGCTAAAAATACACTTTTTATAAACGGCTTTGTTATATAATCTGAAGCTCCGTACTCCCACCCTTTTATCTCAAAGTCCGGTGTATCCATACCCGTCAGGAAAATGATGGGCGTTTCTTTTGTCCGGTCAATCTCACGTACAGCCTTAAAAGTCTCGTACCCGTCCATCTCAGGCATATCCACATCGAGCAGTATCAGCTGAAACTCAATGCCCTTCTTTATAAATTCGACAGCCTGCTTTCCGGATTTCGCCAGTGTGACAGCATACCCTGCGTTTATCAGTATATCTTCTATAGTATTTAGCATGCTTATGTCGTCATCCACACACAATATTCTAATATCTGACATATTTTCTTTCCTCTTTTTTACTTCATCTTTTGATATCAACTGTATTTATTTTTTTATATTGCTTATAAGGTCTTCCGCCTTATCAAACTCAATATTTCTGATACTTTCCTTTATTTCTTCCATCTCTTTGCTGTTACCCTTCTGTCGGACAAGTTCATCCACATATTTGAGTGCCGGTGACTGGTTACCCATCCTTACAGCTTCGAGCAGCGCATCCCACAGTTCAGCCTCACTCATGGATTTGCCTGCATCATCCTTATCCTTGATTATATCGGGCTTTATCTTATTAAACTCTTTTAAGAATTCCTTTAGTCCATTCTCTACCCTGTTCCACTTCATGATAAACAGTGGCAGGGCCGATACGGCATATTCGCTGTCCTTGTCCTTTAACCTTTTTTCAAGACGTCTTGCCGAATAATACAGATCATCGCCACCTACATTTCCTGCATTTCCCTTTACGGAATGTACAAGTATCGTTGCATTTTCATAATCCCCGGCATCCATGTAGCTGTTCAGTGTTCTTATGTTTTGCTGAGTGCTGTTTACAAAATACTCACACACTCTTGCAAACTGCAATATATCGCCGCTCAGATGCTTGAGTGCCATCTCAAGTGAAACATCATATTTCCTTAACAATATCTCAAATGCTGCCCTTGTCTTCTGAGGTATCACGTTTTTTGTATCGTCGTTTACCACGGTTACAAGGCTTTCCGGCAGGAACTTCCTTATGGTATATTCAAGTACACGGCTTTCCACAGGCTTTAACAGATAATCATCAAAGCCTTTTTCATAAAAAAGCTTTTTGTTTTCCTGCGTTGCATCTGCTGTAAGGACTATGATCGGAGTATGCCGTTTTTTAGCTGCATCCATCTCCCTTAATGTAAGCATAGCCTCTATGCCGTCTATATTGGGCATCATGTAGTCCATCAGGACCAGATCATAATCCTTTTCCTCATACTTCTCATATGCTTCTACGGCTGATTCTGCAGTGTCAATAGGGATCATTGTTCTCTTCAGCAGTGATTTTACTACCAGAAGGTTCATATTGTTGTCATCGACTGCCAGTATCCTTGCTTCAGGTGCTATAAAGAAGGAATCACTTTCCGGCTGGGCCTCTGTCTCCTGCCCCGGCTTCAATTCTACATCCAGCCAGAACACACTGCCCATCTCCTGCTGGCTCTTAACCTTTATCTCCGATCCCATCAGGTTTGCCAGTTTATTTGATATGGCAAGCCCCAGACCTGTACCCTCTATTCCCCTGTTTCTTATCAGGTCCGCTCTTTCAAAATTCTCAAATATCTTCTTCTGATCAGCCTCGGATATTCCGTTTCCGGTGTCTGAAATCTCAAAATGTATATTATAGTTTTTGTTATCGGACGTTTTAACCTTTTCGTTTTCCATAACCGTAAAAACTATCGTTCCGCTGGACGTATATTTTACAGCATTTGTGAGCAGGTTTGATATGATCTGCGACAGTTTTCTCATATCACCGTTCACATTTTCAGGTATATTTCTGTCCACATCCATTACAAAGTCCAGCCCCTTCTTTTCGGCTTCCTTTCTAAAGAAGGCTCCCAGGCTCTGTACCATTTTCAGAATATTAAAGTCCTCTTCAAACAGGCTTTCCTTTCCCATATCTATCCTTGACAGATCCAGGAACTGATTTACCATGAAAAGAAGCTGTCTGCCGGCACTGTCTACATTCTGGGCATACTCGCTTATCTGTGTGTTTTCAGATTCACGGAGTATCATCTCATTCATGCCAAGGAGCATATTGATAGGGGTACGCACCTCATGACTTATATTTGCCAGCAGCACACTTTTCGCTTTACTGGTCTCTTCCGCTACATTTTGCTGCTTACGGTATTCCCTTAAATACATAAGGAATATCAAGCCTATACACAAAGATGAAAACAATATGCCCATCAACTGATCGGCAAATTGACTTTCAGCAGTGTCTAACCCGGTGATATATTCGGGATGCGTGTATCCGAAAATACAAACTCCCAAATAGTAAAGTATCTGAACCGTCTCCATTATATAAAGAAGAATTCCTTTATACATCAACAAGGTAAAAATGATACCAAATGCGAAAAAATATGGCATGGAACCATTCAATCCGCCCATCTCAAAAAACAGCCAGGTAAAAAGCCCCATAAAGATGCCTACGGATGTTATAAGATATCCTATAACATATTTCTTAGTGGTATGCACAAAACAGACAAGGCCCAAACTTGCCAGTGCTGCCAACAAATTTATGCCGGCTCCAACATAATCCGACAGGACCACCAGTGACTGTATGCAGCCTATAAGGCTGATCAGTATACCGGCCGTACCAAGCAGTTTGAACAATGTAATATCAAGTTCTTTTTCTTTTGTGTAAAAATCTATAATAAATTGTTTTATCTTAGCTACCATATTTATTATCTAAACCTATCCCTATATTTATAATCATATCAGCTTCATTATAACACTAAATCAAAAAAAAGAAAACTAACTAAAAGTTACTTTATTCTTGACAAAGATACCGAATTGAAGTAAAATACCAAAAGAAATGAGCAAAGGCGTTCACTTTAGTTAGGGCTAAAACTGGATGCCTTTCTTTATATAGTAATTAACGGCAGGCTTTGGTATGGGATTTCAACACATTGATAACGGAGGCGTAGTACATAACATGAAATACTCACCGGAAGAAATTTTAGAATATGTAAAAGACGAAGACGTGAAGTTTATCCGTCTTTCATTTTGTGATGCATTTGGGGTGCAGAAAAATATAGCTATAATGCCGAGCGAACTGGAGAGAGCCTTCAGTCAGGGTATAGTTATAGATGCTTCTTCCATCTCGGGTTTCGGAGATGAGATGAATTCAGACCTCTTCCTGCATCCTGATCCTGACACCCTTGCACTCCTCCCCTGGAGACCTGAGCATGGTGCTGTAGTCAGGATGTACTGCGGCATCACATATCCCGATGGTACTCCCATTGAGTGTGATACCAGGACTTTCTTAAAGAGGGCTGTCGAAACCGCCGTAAAGAAGGGTTACAGTTTCCAGTTCGGCTCAGAGCTTGAGTTTTATCTTTTTGAACTGGATGATAACGGCAATCCTACCGTCATCCCTCATGACCATGCAAGCTATATGGATATTGCTCCCAGTGACAGAGGAGAAAATGTCAGACGTGAGATATGCCTTACCCTGGAGCGTATGGGTATCCGCCCCGAGAGCTCACATCACGAGATGGGACCCGGACAGAACGAGATCAACTTCCGTTTCTCAGATGCATTGAGTGCAGCCGATAACGCCATGACTTTCCGTATGGTAGTTAAGACCATCGCTCAGCGTAACGGTCTTTATGCTGATTTCTCTCCTCTTCCCATAAAGGATGCTCCCGGAAACGGTTTCCATATCAGTGTTTCAGTTAATTCCGATGATAACTCCAAATCAGGCAATGACGGCCTGGCAAATATGAGATACATGCTGGCAGGTATCCTGGAAAAGATTGAGGATATGACACTCTTCCTTAATCCCCAGAAGGATTCCTATTTAAGACTTGGACATAACAAAGCTCCTAAGTATATTTCATGGTCACACGAAAACCGTTCACAGCTTATCCGTATCCCTGCTGCCCATGGTGAGTACCAGCGTGCACAGCTCCGTTCTCCCGACCCTACAGCCAATCCTTATCTGGCTTTCGGTCTGATGATATATGCAGGTCTGCACGGATTGGACAACAAGATACAGCTTCCGCCTCCCGCAGATATCAATCTGTTTAAGGCCGATAAGTTTACTTTATCCAAGTTCGGTCAGTTGCCGGATTCACTGGATGTCGCCAGACTTACCGCTAAGGATTCCAGTTTTATCAAGGAATATATACCTGCTGAGATACTTAATCTTTACTGCGAGCGATAAAAGCAATAAGCCTTCCCTCTAGGGGAAGCCATAATAAGAGAAAGGAGGGACCGAAATGAGCCAGGAAGACCGGGTATACAGTGTACTTGTGGTTTCATCATCCAGGAATTTTCAGGAAGTTATAGATGCACATTTTCCTGAGTCAATTTTTAATCCCCTCCATATCGTAACAAGTATCAGTGCTGCCAAACGTAAGGTGTCAGAGTACACATATGATCTGGTAATCGTCAACTCTCCTCTCCCTGATGATGTCGGTACACGTTTTGCCGTTGATACCGCACTCGACAGTGTGGTCCTTCTGCTGGTCAGCAACGATGTATACGAGGATGTGAACTACCGTGTTTCCGGACAGGGCGTTTTCGTACTCGGTAAGCCTTTTTCAAAAACTCTGTTTGCAACAGCTGTCAACTGGATGCGCAGCGCCAGATCGATAGTCCTTAAGTCACAGAAAAAGACACATACTATTGAGGAGAAAATGGAAGAAATCCGTATCGTAAACCGAGCTAAATGGCTCCTCATAAATGAACGCCAGATGGCCGAACCCGAGGCTCACCGCTACATTGAAAAGCAGGCCATGGACAGATGCATCGGCAAGGGCGAAGTTGCCCGCGAAATCATAGATATGTACAGTTAAAGGCCTGTTTAGATTATAAAAGTAAAACGGAATCCCATAAATATTGAGATTCCGTTTTTTATTTGTATTATATAATTTATATTACTTGATTATTGTGCATTTTCCGATATTACTATTACTCCGGCAAAATACAAAAAAGGAATCCCGCATCGCAGGATTCCTCAAACCGAACTTTTTTAGTTTCTTACACCGAATAACAGATCGCCGTAAGTAGGGAAAGGCCAGTAGCTTCTGTCTGTGATAGCCTCTGCCTCATCAGCTACAGCACGAAGCTTTGTCATAGCAGGGATTACACCGTCCCTGATCTTATATGACTCATCAGTGATGTTCTTTGCTTTAGCAAGACCTGCTACCTTTGTCTTTAAGGTCTCAGCATCAGCCAGGATCTTTTCTACTGAACTTGAAAGCTTCTTAATGAGATCTGTCTCATATCCGCAAACAAGTGACTTATCAATAGCCTTCTTATCAGCAACTGTCTTAGCCAGTTTTCCGATATAACTCTCAATAGCGGGAGCTATCTGAGTCTTAGCCATATCTACCATAGTATTTGCTTCAATGGTGATGGTCTTGCAGTAGTTCTCAAGCATGATCTCGCATCTGGACTCGATCTCTGCCTTTGAGAATACCTTATGGCCGGTCAGCATTGTAACATTCTTTTCTGAAAGGATGAGAGGCATACAATCAGGAGTAGTACGAAGGTTAAGCAGTCCTCTCTTCTCTGTAGCTTCCTTGATCCAAGCATCATCATATCCGTTTCCGTTAAAGATGATTCTCTTATGCTCTTTGATGGTCTTCTGGATGAGTTTATGAAGATCTGCCTCAAAGTTCTTGCTCTTCTCAAGCTGGTCAGCATAAATCTTAAGAGACTCAGCTACTGAGCTGTTCAGCATGATATTTGCACAAGCGATAGAGTTCGAAGAACCAAGCATTCTGAACTCGAATTTATTTCCGGTAAATGCGAAAGGTGATGTACGGTTACGGTCTGTAGTATCTCTGTTGAATCTGGGAAGTACATCAACACCGAGCTTCATCTGCTTCTTTTCAACACCTGTGTAAGGCTTATCCTTTTCAATAGCCTCAAGGATACCGTTCAGCTCTTCGCCCAGGAAAATAGAGATAACTGCGGGAGGTGCCTCGTTAGCTCCAAGTCTGTGATCGTTACCTGCTGTAGCAACTGAAAGTCTGAGCAGATCCTGATAATCATCAACCGCCTTGATAACTGCACAAAGGAATGTAAGGAACTGTGCATTCTCATAAGGTGTATCACCGGGTGAAAGAAGGTTAACACCGGTATCTGTACCGATTGACCAGTTGTTATGCTTACCGCTTCCGTTTACACCTGCGAAAGGCTTCTCATGAAGCAGACAAACAAGTCCGTGACGGGCAGCAACTTTCTGCATGATTTCCATGGTCAGCTGGTTCTGGTCAGTAGCGATATTTGTTGTTGAATAAATAGGTGCCAGCTCGTGCTGTGCGGGAGCAACCTCATTATGCTCTGTCTTTGCAAGTACACCGAGCTTCCAAAGTTCATCGTTAAGATCCTTCATGTACTCCTGAACCCTAGGCTGGATAGTACCGAAATAATGGTCATCCATTTCCTGTGTCTTAGGAGGCTTTGCACCGAAAAGTGTACGTCCTGTAAACTTCAGATCCTCACGCTTATTGTACATTTCCTTTGTTACAAGGAAATACTCCTGCTCAGGTCCGACTGATGTGGTAACACGCTTAACATCCTCATTGCCGAACAGTTTTAATATACGAAGTGCCTGCTTATTTAATGCTTCCATAGAACGAAGCAGAGGAGTTTTCTTATCAAGTGCCTCTCCGCCGTATGAACAGAAAGCAGTAGGTATGCAAAGTGTATTATCCTTTATAAATGCATATGATGTAGGATCCCATGCTGTATATCCTCTTGCTTCAAATGTAGCACGAAGTCCGCCGCTGGGGAATGATGATGCATCAGGCTCGCCCTTGATCAGCTCCTTGCCTGAGAACTCCATGATAACGCCGCCATCGGGTGAAGGCTCGATAAAGCTGTCATGCTTTTCAGCAGTAATACCTGTAAGAGGCTGGAACCAGTGAGTAAAATGAGTAGCACCCTTTTCTACTGCCCAGTCCTTCATAGCCTTAGCTACTGCCTCTGCTACGATGGGTTCAAGCTTCTTTCCCTCATCAATGGTACGTCTCAGAGACTTATAAACATCTGCGGGAAGTACTGACTTCATGACTCTGTCGTCAAACACGTTACATCCAAAATAATCAGATACAGTTTTCATAGCAAATCCTCTTTTCTTATATTTTTTGTTAACTTAAATTTCTATACTCTATCATTCTAAATGTAAAACCTTTATGAGATTTTCTCTTCTTTCAGAATGACATTTTCAAAAATAAAAACAGGCACTTGTATTGTATGAAAAAATCTATACATAACAAGACGCCCTTGCCTTAGAATTATATTAATTTAATAAAAAAATGAGGTCTCCAAGCGTATGCTCAAAGACCTCGTTGCCTCTATGTGTGTATAATAAACCTATTTGTTTTATTTGTCAACACTTTTTTTAATTTTTTTATTTACCACTGTCACCGTAGTTTGAAAGTACTCTTGCAGAAGGATCGTTAACGTTACAGCCTTCCCAGTTTTTATTCGGCATCCAGAAATCAACTACCATATCTGACTGGCCGGGATAGTATTTTTCAAATATCTGACGGTAAAGAAGTGATTCCTTTGTAAAAGGTGTTGCATGAGTATATTTCTTACACTCTGTTTCAAACTCCTCATCGGAAATCTTTTCAGCAGCATACTCCTTTAAATAATCAACCATCGAGTGACCTACCGCATCAGAGAATGCAGCCTTTTCACGCCACAGGATATCGTAAGGCAGATAATCACCGTTTTCGAATGCTTTTCTTAAGAGATATTTACCCTTGCCGTATTTGTTCATCTTCTTTTCAGGATCGATGGACATTACATATTTAACAAAATCAATATCACCGAAAGGTACACGGGCCTCAAGTGAATTTACGGAAATACATCTGTCTGCACGGAGAACATCGTACATATGCAGTTCTCTGATACGCTTTTCAGCTTCCTTCTGGAATTCCTCGGCACTGGGCGCAAAATCGGTATATTTATATCCGAACAATTCGTCCGAAATCTCGCCGGTAAGTAAAACTCTTACATCAGTAGTTTCATGTATAGCCTTACATACGAGATACATACCCATGCTGGCTCTGATAGTTGTTATATCATAAGTACCCAATATATAGATGACCTTTTCAAGAGAGCTGATAACCTCTTCAGGAGTCATAAATACTTCGGTATGGTCACTGCCGATATAATCAGCTACTTCCTTGGCATATTTTAAATCGATGGCATCCTCTCTCATACCGATTGCAAATGTGCGGATAGGCTTGTCTGACTTCTTGGCTGCGATAGCACACACAAGAGAAGAATCCAGACCTCCTGAAAGCAGGAAACCAACCTTTGCATCTGCCACAAGTCTCTTTTCAACACCGGATACAAGCTTCTCATGTATCTTTGAAAAGATGGTTGAAAGATCATCATGATTAAACTTGTCTACCTTTGAAATCTCATTGTAGCTGATGAATTTTCCCTGCTTATAATAATGTCCGGGAGGGAAGGGCATAACCTTTTTCACTATACCGATAAGGTTTTTAGCTTCACTTGCAAAAACTATAACACCATCATTATCATATCCGTAATAAAGAGGTCTGATGCCTATCGGATCGCGGGCTGCAATATACTCTCCAGTTTTTCCGTCATATATAACGCAGGCAAACTCAGCATCGAGCATCCTGAACATTTCAGTACCATATTCGAAATACAGGGGAAGGAGCACCTCACAGTCGCTTTCGCTCTTAAATGTATATCCCTTTTCAACCAATGTGTCACGGAGTTGTTTAAAATCATAAATCTCACCGTTACATACACAGTAACTGCCTCTTGCTTCAAACGGCTGCATTCCTTCATCATGGAGACCCATTATGGCCAAACGATGGAAGCCCATGATACCATTCTTTGTATTTATAATACGTGAGTCATCGGGACCACGGGATACGGTCTTTTCAAACCCTTCTTTAAATTTGGTTAAATCTGCGCTTTCATCGCAGTATGTCATAATCGAGCACATATCGTGTTCCTCCTTATTTTCCACCGATAAAATCTGTGAATGCATTAATCTGAGCTTCTTCCCTGCTCAAACCCTTTAATATATTCTCATCGATCAGGCTCATGATCTTCTGATAATCAACAGGGATTATCTTCTTGAAGCTGCCGATATATGAATCAAAATTGTCAAGTATTTCTTTAGCCTTTTTAGATCCTGTAGCAGCAACATGCTTCTCTATGATGCCCTTTAACTTTTCGAAATCTTCCTTGCTTTCTACAGCCTTCATGCTGACTAACTGCTTATTTAAGTTCCTGTACAGCTTATTGCCTTCGTCAAGCACGTAAGCTATACCGCCGCTCATACCTGCCGCAAAGTTCTTACCGGTAGGTCCGAGGATTACTGCGACACCGCCTGTCATATATTCACAGCCATGCTCACCGACACCTTCAACAACTGCGGTAGCACCGGAATTTCTTACACAGAAACGTTCACCTGCCATACCTGCGATATAGCATTCACCGGATGTAGCACCATACAGAGCAACATTACCTGCTATAACATTGGTACTGGGATCATACTTAGCATTTTCGGGAGCCTTAACTATTATCTTACCGCCGGATAAGCCCTTGCCAAGATAGTCGTTTGCATCACCGGAGATCTTTAATGTCAGGCCCTTAGGGATAAATGCACCGAAGCTCTGTCCGCCTGCACCTGTACAATTTACAGTGATCGTATCATCTGCAAGTCCGTTAGGATTATTTCTCGTGATCTCTGCACCGAGCAGAGTACCGAATGTTCTGTCGGTATTTCCGATATTGATCGAAATCTCACAAGCCTTTTTATCCTTAACTGCTTTTAATATCTTTTTATCTGAAAGCAGTACACTCTCATCCTTGGTCTCGCCAAGCTTAAAGTCATAGAGATACTTGGGACTGAATACCTGAGCATCACGGTCAACCTTTGACATATCATAAAGGATTCTGTCGAGGTTCATCTCATTTAATTTGCTTTCTGCAGCAGAAGCACCCTCTGTAAACTCTCTCTTCTTTAACAGATCGGTTCTGCCTACCAGCTCGTCAATACTTCTGACACCGAGCTTTGCCATATATTCCCTGAGTTCTCTTGCGATAAAACGCATAAAGTTTTCTACGTATTCGGGCTTTCCTGCAAAACGCTTACGTAACTCGGGATTCTGTGTAGCGATACCCATAGGACATGTATCCTGATGGCAAACCCTCATCATTACACAGCCTAATGTAACAAGAGGAGCAGTTGCAAATCCGAATTCCTCAGCACCGAGGATCGCAGCTATAGCCACATCACGGCCGCTCATAAGTTTGCCGTCTGTCTCGATCCTTACTTTATTTCTGAGGCCGTTTGCAACAAGTGTCTGATGGGTCTCAGCCAGACCGAGCTCCCAAGGAAGTCCCGCATTATGTATCGAGCTAAGAGGAGCCGCACCTGTACCACCGTCATAGCCTGAGATAAGGATTACGGAAGCACCTGCCTTTGCAACACCGCTTGCGATAGTTCCTACACCTGCTTCAGATACAAGCTTTACAGAAATCCTTGCTTTTTTATTTGCATTCTTTAAATCATATATAAGCTCTGCCAAGTCCTCGATCGAATAAATATCATGATGAGGGGGAGGAGAAATAAGGCTTACACCGGGTGTTGAATGCCTGGTCTTTGCTATCCAGGGATATACCTTCCTTGCCGGAAGATGTCCGCCCTCACCGGGCTTTGCTCCCTGCGCCATCTTGATCTGTATCTCACGTGCTGAACAAAGATATCTGCTCGTCACACCGAAACGTCCCGAAGCAACCTGCTTTATGGCCGAGCTGCGGTCATCGTCCGTTCCTGCGGACTTTATCCTCTCATCGGACTCACCGCCTTCACCGGAATTTGATTTTCCGCCCAGATGGTTCATTGCAACAGCCAGTGCTTCATGAGCCTCCTGTGAGATGGAACCGTATGACATGGCACCTGTCTTGAATCTTTTTACTATCTCGTGCTCATCCTCGACTTTGTTTATATCTATACCCTGCTCCGGATAGTTAAAATCCATGAGGCTTCTTAAATAGCCTGTTTCCTCACGGTCGACCATGGCGGTGTACTGCTTGAACTCTTCGTAGCTGCCGTCCCTTGTTGCTTTCTGCAGCATATGGATGGTGGCGGGATTATATCTGTGGCTCTCACCCTGACTCCTTGATTTATGCTTTCCGAGTGACTGGATGCTAAGATCAGTGTTAAGTCCCAGGGGATCAAAAGCTCTGCTGTGCTTGATATCCGTATCCTCTGCTATATCCTCCAGCGTTATTCCGTCTATGGGACTTACGACTCCGGGGAAGTACCTGTCTATGACATCTTTTGAAATACCAAGTGCCTCGAATATCTTTGAGCCCTGATATGACTGGATGGTGGAAATTCCCATCTTTGATGCGATCTTGACGATTCCCTGAAGTATGGCGTTATCGTAATCGTACACGGCTGCGTAATAGTCTTTGTCAAGGATTCCCTGATCGCACAGTTCCTCGATGGATGCATGTGCAAGATAGGGATTGACTGCAGATGCACCGAATCCCAGAAGCGTTGCAAAATGATGCACAACTCTTGGTTCACCGGATTCAAGGATAAGTGACATTGCAGTACATTTCTTTGTCTGAACAAGGTGCTTATGAACGGCGGCGACTGCAAGAAGCGAAGGCATCGCTACCCTGTTTTCATCAACTCCTCTGTCTGAAAGGATAAGGATATTAGCCCCTTCGTTATATGCTCTGTCAACTTCAACAAAGAGGTGATCCAGGACTCTGTCTATCGGAGTGCTCTTGTAATAAAGAATGGATACTTTTGAAACTTTAAATCCGGGCTTTTGCATCTTGGAAATCTTAAGGAGATCAAGATCCGAAAGAATGGGATTTTCTATCTTAAGAACATGGCAGTTCTCGGGTTTTTCATCCAGCAGGTTACCGTTTTTGCCAACATAAACGGCTGATGATGTAACGATCTTTTCCCTGATCGCATCTATAGGAGGATTGGTGACCTGCGCGAATAACTGTTTGAAGTAATCAAAGAGCGGCGGCTGTTTTTTTGAAAGCACAGCAAGAGGAGTATCGACACCCATTGCACCTATCATCTCGGTGCCGTTAAGAGCCATACTCTGTATCTCTTCCATATATTCTTCGTATGCATAGCCGAATGAACGAAGCAGTCTAAGGAACTGTTCGTGATCATATGAAGGTGTTTTGCTGTTGGGTATCTTTATCTCTTTTAAGGTAAGGAGGTTTGAATCAAGCCACTCACCGTAGGGCTTGTCGCACGCATATCTTTCCTTAAGATCTTCGTCCGATATTATCTTTCCTGCTTTGGTATCGACCAGAAGCACCTTGCCGGGATGAAGTCTTTCCTTGCGCAGGATATGTGATTCATCTATATCAAGTACTCCGACCTCTGAAGAAAGGATCAGCCTGTCATCATCGGTAACGCAGTATCTTGAAGGGCGCAGACCGTTACGGTCAAGGATCGCGCCCATGACATCACCGTCTGAAAACAGGATCGAAGCGGGTCCGTCCCAGGGTTCCATCATTGTTGCATAATACTGGTAGAAATCACATACTTCCTGTGAGATCGTATCGTTATGTACCCAGGGCTCCGGTATAAGTACCATTGCGGCAAGCGGAAGTTCCATTCCGGACATCATCAGGAATTCAAGGGTATTGTCAAGCATCGCTGAATCCGATCCTGAACTTGAGATAACAGGCAACACCTTGGTCATATCCTCTGATGAAAACGCATCGGTATGCATGGTCTCTTCACGGGCCAGCATCTTGTCCACATTTCCCTTTATGGTGTTTATCTCGCCGTTATGCACAAGCATCCTGTAGGGATGAGCCCTGTACCAGCTGGGATTGGTGTTGGTGGAAAATCTTGAATGTACAAGGGCTATGGCGGATTCATACATCTCATCCTGAAGATCCGTGAAGAAGGTGCGTAGCTGTCCCACAAGGAACATTCCCTTATAAACTATGGTGCGGCACGACAAAGAGACGACGTATGTGTTATCGTTGCTTTGTTCGAACACACGTCGTATCACATATAGTTTACGGTCAAATTCGAGATCGGACTCCGTTTGTTCAGGGCGTTTTATAAAGCCCTGCCATATCTCGGGACAGCTCTTTAAGGCCTTGTCTCCCAGCACTTCCGGGGCATCCGGCACTTTACGCCATCCGAGGAATTCAAGTCCTTCCTTTTCCACAATGACCTCAAACATCTTTTTTGCCTGTCTGAGGGAAAGTTCTTCACGGGGGAAGAAAAACATCCCGACACCGTATTCACGCTCTTTCGGTAATCTGATGCCTTCTTTCTTCAGTTCATGCGAAAAGAATTTATGGGGTATCTGGGTCAGTATCCCGACACCGTCTCCCGTTTTACCTTCGGCATCTTTTCCCGCACGGTGTTCAAGGTTTTCAACGATACACAGAGCATCCGTTACAACGCCGTGGCTCTTTTTGCCTTTAATGTCCACTACGGCTCCGATACCGCAGTTATCATGTTCAAAAGAAGGATCATAAAGATCTTTACGTTTCCGCTCCATAATAGACTCCTTACTGTCCGCTGGCACCGTAGTTCTTTAAAACTCTTGCAGACGGATCATCCACGTTACAGCCTTCCCACTCTTTGTTCGGCATCCAGAAATCCTTTATCATCTTTGCCTGTCCGGGATAATATTCTTCAAACAGATCA
>JAEEVK010000196.1 GCA_016287095.1 Lachnospiraceae bacterium | reverse complement strand
GGAGCCATTGGCTTCGAGTAATTCGTGATATTGCTTGGAGAATTGCCCTACTACAGAGTCACGTGTTCCGCAGCAGATGATGAAAACATTAGGTTCTGTAGCCCCATCTGCAAACTTCATCTCATCTTCGGAAATCTGACCTTCATGAACCATGAACTTATCCTTAGCAGGCACAATTCCGGGTGCTGCGGATATCGCACAGACATATCCAAAAAGTTCAGGTCTTTGAAGGGTTATAAAGATTGTTTCCCTGCCTCCCATTGAGAAGCCTGCAAGATATGTATTTTCTCTACCGGTGAGAACCGAATACTTTCCTTCGATATAAGGCATAAGGTCATTTACAAGGTCATTGATGAAATTGTCATAGGGCAGAACACTTTCACTGTCGAAACCTGGTTTCTTATCAGGGTCAGAAGCTGCATACATATTGGGACATACAAGAATAGTCTCTTCAATAATCCCGTCAGCAGCCATGTTTCCTATGATTTCCTTTATTTTATTGCTCTTATCATTTGAAAAAGAGTATTCGTCACCGAAAATACCATGCAGAAGGTAAAGAACGGGATACTTCTTATTCTCGCTATAATCCGCAGGAAGTAGAATGCTATAGCCTCTCTCCATCTGGCAGGTGTTTGAATAATAGGTATCATGGGAGAACTCTCCATATAAAACATCGCTTCTTTTGGTTTCATATATCTGAGGACAGCGCTCGTCTATCTCGCCATTAAGGACAAACTCTGTCTCAGAGCATTTCTCGGTATCTTCTGTTTTAATTCCTGAAGCGAAAGAACTCAGATCCTCGGTCGTTTCGGTTACCTCATCAGGCTTTTCAGTTATCTCGTCGGGTTTTTCTGTTATTTCACTTGCCTTTTCTGTAATCTCAACAGGATTTTCGGTTAGTTCGCTTGGCGTTTCAGTTACCTCAGCGATTTCTTCACTGCTGTTACTTGTTTCCATATAGTCCTCCTTTTGCATCCCTGACCCGCATGAGCACAATGATGCGGTCATGAATGCCAATAATAAAAATAATCTTTTCTTTTTCAATTTTTTTACCTCAAAGATCAGTTATGCTTATATTTACCTTAAATTTGAAATCAGTTGACTCTTCTATACCCCAGTTTGTTCAATCTGGTATTAGTGCAAGGATGCAGACTACCGGCAACCTTTGAAAGCATTGCCTTAAGCTCCACAAAATCTTCAATGACGCTACCGGCTGCTTGTAGATTCTTCTTTTGGTTAACAATATAACTGATGTGTCTATCGAAGTCGTTTTCGGCGTCTATGGTCATTACTACTTTATATTCCATACTTTGCCCTCACATCCGATATAACATCGTCAGCATCACGATAAAGGCCGCTTTCTGCATGTGATCTTGAAGTGGCTAATTTTGACAATTATGCAAAAAAGTATTAAAATAGCTGAAAATCATTTCTCGAGAGTAGTGCTACGCTAAAGCACAATCCCCAGATCTGCTCGGAGACTCAATGATCTTTATGATAGCAACATCCAGCTCATCTACATATCCTATGTCTTCCTCCAGGTCCCAAAGATGGATCTTTGACATCTCATCACCTTCAGAATAAACAAATGCTTCCAAGGATTCCCTTTTCCCTAGGAAAACAGCTTGATACTTCTGTTTTCCATGAGAGTCTGTTACTTTAAATAATCCTTTAAACTCTAAGTTCAGATTACTCTGATGGGTTTCCTCAAGCAATTCCCTGTAGGCTGCTTGCCTAGCCGTTTCACCAGGCTCGATACCGCCAGCAGGAAACTCCCACTGTTTTCTCCAGCCGTTGTACCCAACCAAATACTTATCTCCGACTTTAACTATGGCATATGAACCAGTAACATTCGGATAAGCCGATATTTCTTCTTCAAGGATGCTTATATATTCTTGAAGGATCCAACCGCTTCTGTTTTTAGCAATAACTTCATTCATCGGTCTGTTCCTCCTTCAGATACCGTTTCTTCATGAACCATTCAACAAAATAGCATGGAAAGATACCTATACAATAACTCACCAGATCTATTACAGAAAAACCTGTGCCTATAATAATCCTTAAAAATTTATTTGTTATCCCAAACCTGTCACAGAATCCCCATAACTGCAGGAACTCCACCACAAAAGCAGATAAAAGAATCAGTGTCGGAAGTATATACCATCTTTGTGGTTTCTTCAAGCTAATCGTCCTGAAGAGTGTATAAATCAGGATAACAACAAGAACATCCCCCAGATAGCTACGTATCCATCCATCTGCATACATTCCTATGATTATCTCTACACCAAGCAAAAGCAATGTAGCCATCCCATAAATCAATCTTCTTTTCATAAGCATCTTACCTGACAGCTTCTGCCAGAATTTTATTCTTCTAATTTCTTCCAGAATGCTCTAAGCAGCAAAATGTCAATAGTGCAATCCAGCACAATAACCATCATACTTATCAGAACGAATGATTTCTTGTTTTTTATCATCTTTATGAACTCCTTTAAAGTAAATATTGTTTTTACGTCTTATGTTTTGCTGGGTTCACAGTTACTCCATCCTAAATTAGCGCAGGGGACTCCGACTCCTTTAAGTCGGGGCGGAATGCGCTCCCGCTGCTAAGCAGGCCTCCTTTCTATGATAAAACCTGCCTGGCTGCCAATACGTGATATCTTGGACGGGGCTATTTCAAGCATGTTACCATCCAGCGTTTTCAGGACAAAGCTACCTTTTAAT
>JAEEVK010000075.1 GCA_016287095.1 Lachnospiraceae bacterium | reverse complement strand
TCCGTTGGCAGCGATGCAGAGGATGTCATGACACTCATCGACCGTTTAGCGATTGATGCCCACGAGCATGACGACGACGTCCAGGTTGTGACAGCGTACGATTCTGGAATCGGTCAGGGATACATTGGTTTTGGCGAGAGCATGAGACTTCTGAAGAGGCGCAAGGAGGAAACCCGAATCAAGACAATCAGCTTTAGTGATCAGGAAAATACGCCACGTTTGTACGTGGATGCTGTGGCAATCACTTCTGGTGTTGGGGGCCTTCGATATGAAAAATGTCTGGAGCTGATCAATATTATGGCGGAAGCAGACGTGATGAAAGAGTTATCAGTGCAGGATGGTGCGCCACAGTATCTCCTGATTGCGAGGAAAACACCATACCTGTTCCTATCCGGGCAGTTTCCGCTTTATACACAGTTGGAAAAAATTGCAGAAGAAGAGAACAACTGTGTCATACTAACACCTTGATGGACCGGATAAAGGAATAGATTAGAGATATGTTTAGTATTCAGTCCCCATCTCCGGGGACTCTTTTCTGTCATAGACATGTTACATTGCACATGTATAGTATTTAATGGATAACTGTAATAATATATATTTATTGAAGCCTCGTAATTGGGGCTTCTTTTTTAAAATCGGGTAAAAAAGCCATCCTTATTGACATGGTAGGTTGATGATGGTATTATAAAATACATAGATTCTTACATATAGTCTGGTACTTTCGGGGATCAGAAATAATATTGGAAGTGAAATATGCGATATAATGCGTTTATCAGTTATCGGCACAGTGAATTTGATTCGTTTGTGGCCGAAAACATTCATAAAAAACTTGAAAATTTCAAACTTCCCGCTTATGTCAGAAAGAAAACGGGTTTAAAGAAAAACTGTATAGAGAGAGTATTCCGTGATACTGAAGAGCTTGCGCTGGCAGACAATCTGTCGGATGAGCTTTATGAAGCGTTGGATGAATCAGATTATCTTATAGCCATATGTACGCCCAGATATGCCGAATCACAGTGGTGCATGAAGGAAATAGCATATTTCTTAAAAAAGCATGATAAGGACCATGTATTGCTTGTGCTGGCTGAGGGGGAACCGGACGATTCTTTTCCTAAAAGTCTCAGATATGAGGAAACTGTGACTGTGGATGAAAAAGGCAATACCATCATCCACAGGATAGAAACAGAGCCTCTTGCGGCCGATGCCCGTGGCGAGAACAAAAGAAAGGTATTACAGGCGATAAATACTGTAGTCGTTAAACTCTGTGCCCAGATGTTTGATCTTAATTATGATGACCTGCGTCAGAGAAAAAGAAAGCAGAAGATAAGACGACTTGTCACTATATTTGGCAGTATAACAGCTGCGATAACTGTAGTTGCGATCATGTCTATCATCATGCTTGTTAAGATCAGCAAACAAAAAGAGACAATATCTGAACAATATGATGAGATACAGGACAGATATGCCGGTTCTATGGCTGCGGTATCCGATCAGCTCATCCGTATCGGGAGACGGAAGGACGCCATATATGCGTTACGGAGCGTACTAAAGGATGAATCGGATATAAATACCTGTAACAGCAGTGCTGTAAAAGCGTTGTATAGGGCGCTTGGTGTATATGAGATATCTGACTATTGCATGCCCAAATGTGTATATGAGATGGACGGCGTACCATTTATGAGCACTGTTTCTTTTGACGGGAAATATGTATGCGCATGTGACAGTGTATCTTTAAAGGTTTTTGATGCAGAAAATGGGAATATAGTTAAAAACGTAGAATGTGATAAATTTGTGATGGGCATGCCTAATTGGGCGGTATTTGCCGGATCGGAAGCTGTTATTTATTATGACGACGAGAAGATGATATATGACAGTTTTACTGAAGACAAAACATTTGAGATAACGGGTATTAATCAACGAAACACGGTACTTCAGGACCCTGACGGAAATGTGACTGTGATCAGTACTGACAAAGGCCTTGCGGGAATCGGTTCAAATGGTGAAGTATTATATGAAACCGATCTTTACAAGTATATGGATGAAGAATATTTATTCCAGGATATGATCTGCTCTGAGGGTAATATTGCTGTAAGCTACGGAAATTTTTACGATTACATGATTTTTGTTGTGGATGCTTTAAACGGGAATGTAATTTATACTTCATCAGGCAAGGGCTCATCTAATATAGTGAAGGGTTTATATAGTGGAGTGTTATATACGGTAAAGAGCGGATACAATGACAAAATGCAAAAGGTAGAGCTGAATATAAAGGCAACTGATTACAGGACCGGTACAACAGTCTGGAACAGGACCATGTATGATCTGGCTATTTATAATATTGCAGTTATAGGAGAACGTGTATTTATATACAATAATAATACTATAGTGGGGATGAATGTGTCAGATGGTGAGAAAAGAAACACCTATTATCTGGAAAAAGACATCGTAGACAGCTTCATCGATAACGGAGCATTAAAAAGCATCAATAGGGATGGCGAAATATACTATACAGACGAATATTTATGTTATGATTACACTGATCTAAGCTTCCTTATCACGCCTGCAAGTAAACTCAGTAAGGCGATGCACGCTAACGGAGATATGTTTTATCAATTTGAACAGGCAAACTACATAGTAAGGTATTCGAAGGAAAACGATACAACACTCACTGCTACGGAATATACAGAAAGCTTTGACATGTATGCCACAAACCTGGCTTATGAGGCTTTTGATAAAATGAATATTAATCCCAGACTAATGTCCGAATCCTTTTATTCGGATGACGGGAAACTGGTCTTTGCTCTTTATTCGAACAATGTGGCAAAGCTGTATAATGCATCTGATATGGTGGAGCTTAATTCATTTGATGCAGATGAGATAATGTATGTTGATATAAAATATCTTGAGTGTGCCGGATGTTATGTATTAAGCAGTCCTTACCGGTCATATTTCCTTAATGACAGCTATGAGATAGTTTGTGAGACAGACCGTGTGGTTGATGAAAAGGATGGAAAAATGATCATGTTAAGTCGTTTGGGACAGTTTTACACTGCTTCATATGTTGATTACCCTGAGCTGATAAAACGGGCGGATATATATCTTGACGGCCACGTAACAAGAGAAGAGATAAAGCAGAAGTATAATATAAAATAATTTTTTAGTTAGATCATATAGGATTTCGGGTTTGAAAATTCTAACTGTATTTGCTATAATGTAAGGTGTTTAAAACCGATCATAAATGTAAGATGAACAAAGTAAGACAGAAGATGGAATTAATGGAAATCAGGATATGAAAAAAACTTTAATTATCATTGTTAATGTGATCATTATGGCTGCCATATTGATCTTTGTTGTGCAATACTCCAGATTTGAAAGCAGGGATTCATATAACAGGCAGATAGAACATTTTGAAAACACCACGGTCACAATGGAGAAGGTGACGGAGAACTATCTGGAAGGTGAGCAGAGAATCTGTGATGTTTGGTCGCAGCATATCAACAGCAGAAATATGACTTTGGAAGAGGCAACCGGTTATATCCGGGCCTCGCATGTTTTGTCAAATACTTCGGCACATCTGATAATGCTTGATACGCTCACAGGTCTTTCTACACGTCCGAAGCTCGGAACGGCCGATGATTATGATGCTTCGTATCAAAGACTGGGACTTTTAAACAACGTGGACTGGATAGATGAAATCGGAGAATCGATCAATATAACCCGCGCATACACCAATCCGATGAATGGAGAGCAGTCACTTGCTTTCTGCAACAAGATCAAACTGTATGATCCTGAAAGCAATGCATTGAGGGCAGCGGTACTGCTGAGGGTAATCCCTATCTCTGATCTCGAACAGAAATGGGTATTCCCACAGACAGAGTTGGTAAATGCCGAGCTGTCAATGATCGATGCAAACGGAGATTATATCCTTAAGGGCTACAGCTTTAAAAATTCGGGGTTTTTTGAGTTTTACAAATCATATAATCCGTCGGATCCGGAAACCTCAAAGGAATTATTTGATAAGATCACTTCATCCACGGGTTCGTTTTCAATGCTAAATTCACATGGGCAGGAGTGCATACTTGCATATACGCCTATGTCAGCTACTGCAGGCTGGACAATGCTTGGTATGGTACCTTCAGAGGACCTGAATGTAGTGACCGGAAACTGGCTGTTGATAGGAGTTGTGTCTGTAGGACTGCTAGTATTGTTTATTTTCGACCTTTTCTGTATGCTTTATCTGAATAAGCGTTTGCAGATCACTGCCAGAAAGGCTGAGGCGGCAAATAAAGCAAAGACCGATTTCCTTTCTACCATGTCACATGATATCCGAACTCCTATGAATGCTATAATCGGTCTTACGACGCTTGCCGAGAAGAATCCTCAGGATGTGGAATCAACCAGGGAAAGCCTGCGTAAGATCAGTCTGGCCGGAAATCATCTGCTGACGCTTATCAACGACATCCTGGATATATCGAAGGTGGAAAGCGGAAAACTGAAATTAAATCCACTGACGTTCTCTATTGTTGAAACTGTTGAGAATCTGGTAAATATTTCGCAGCCGATGGTCAAGGAAAAGAATATCGAATTCAGTTTCCATATAAATCAGATGGATAAGGAATATTTATATACAGATCAGCTTCGTTTGAATCAGATTTATATAAATATACTTTCAAATGCCATCAAATACACTGAACCCGGTGGACGCGTCAGTGTGGATATGCGTGAGGAAAACAGCGAAAAAGAAGGCTGCGTAAAATTGACCTATATCGTATCCGATACGGGTATCGGTATGAGTCGGGAGTTCATGGAAAACATGTATACACCTTTCTCACGACAGGTTGACAGTCGTGTTAACAGTATTCAGGGAACCGGTCTGGGTCTGACCATTACAAAACAGATGGTTGAACTGATCGGTGGAACTATCGATTGTCAGAGTGAACAGGGCAAGGGGACAACTTTCACTGTCGTGCTGGATATCCAGGTAGCAGACAGACAAAGGGAAGATATGCTGCTGGATCCTATTGATGTTCTGATCGTTGATGATGACGAGATCATGCTGCAGACTGCCGCAGATACATTGAAATCGCTTGGAGCATCGGTTGAGCAGGCAGGAAGCGGATTGGAAGCTCTGGGAATGATAGAGCACAGACATGTGTCAGGAAAGGATTACAATGTTATCATTATTGATTGGAAAATGCCGGAGGTTGATGGTATTGAAACGATCACCAGGATCCGTTCGGAGATTGGTACGACTGTTCCAATCCTGCTGATATCCGCGTATGACTGGTCTGATATCGAGGATAGGGCAAAAGCGGCAGGAGCAAATGGTTTTATTACCAAACCGCTTTTCCGTTCCACAATCTATGATAAGATCAATGATCTGATCGGAAGAAAGTCCAAATCCGCTCAGCTTGAAGATGATCATTCTGATCTGCATGGTCTGAATATACTTGTGGCTGAGGATAATGACATCAATTGGGAAATTATTTCTGCAATGCTTTCCATGTTTGGAATCACTTCCGAACGGGCAGAAAACGGAAGAATCTGTGTTGAGAAGATGAAAACTGCGGCAGAGGGCAGCTATACATTGATATTCATGGATGTACAGATGCCTGAAATGAATGGTCTGGATGCGACAAGAACAATTCGAAAACTGGATAATCCCTGGGCAGCTTCTATACCTATCGTTGCGATGACGGCAGATGCTTTTTCTGAAAATATTATGGAATGTATGGATGCAGGAATGAACGGGCATATCGCAAAACCGATCGATATGAAACTGGTTATTAAGGAAATCAGAAGAATCAAGGAAGGGAAATGATAAATATGAAAAAAACGATAAGTGTTATTTTAGTGATTTTGATGATCCTGAACCTTGCAGCATGTGATTCTAAGAATCCTGAGAAGGGAGCTGAAGATACAGGTTTCAAGCCATTGCTGGATACTTCGGTCAAATGCAATATTAAGGTTGCGGGTGGATATGACAACTTTGAGGCTCTTGAAGCTGAATTTGATCGTTTTAATAAGTATTATCCGAATGCTGAGCTGGTGTATACCAAGGTTGATGACTATAACAACATGATAGGTACTGTTTTGAATGGTAACGATGCACCTGATATTTATGTTAATTATTCTTGGATGTATGGAAGGGATCAGTATAAGTCTTCAATCGAACATGCCGAGAATCTGGCCGATCCGAAGCTGGGATTTGATCTGAACTGCATTCGCAGCAACATCATCGTGAAGACTGATGACGGGACACTTCCGATGATTCCGGTTTTCTCAAATACCTATGGCATGCTGGTAAATAAAAATCTTTTTGAAAAAGAAGGCCTGAGTGTTCCTACAACATACAAGGAACTTGTGGATGTGTGCAAAGCTTTCCGCGAAAAGGGCTATGATAATCCGATGATGGGCTTCTCTAAAAAGGAGACAACCTCGCTTTTTTCACTGGCAATCTATCCTTTCTTCTGTGGAACAGTGGCAAAAGACAAAGATGCTGTAAAGGAACTGAATTCTCTTGATGCTTCGGCCGGCAAGTATTTGCGCCCTTCACTGGAGAAGATCACACAGTTTTTAAATGATAACTGTATAAATCTAAATGCCTGTGGTGAGATCGAAAATAACTATGATGCAGTTATACTTCGTTTTTTTGAAGGTGACATTCCTATGATGACCTGCTCCGGAGATACTGTGTCCGGTACAAAGAAAAGAGAAAGCCGTTCGGAGGCGTTTATTGCTAACCCGTTTACATACACATTTGTTCCTGTTCCTATGTCGGATGAAGGCGCTGTTTTCCTTGATATGTCAAATCTGCAGTTTTCGGTCAATAAAAACAGCTCCAGCTTACATATGGCCAATGAATTTATGCGTTTTCTGATCTCATCTGAGGAACTGAATGAAATGGCGCAGATCAAGGGACTTATGTCACCGACAAAAGATCTGTCATTTAACAGCATATATGCTGCATTTGGGGCAGTTCCGGAAGAAAGGATCCTGTCACCTGAAGAGATAGGAATTACGGATGATGCTGTTATACAAATGAGACAGGCAGTGTATCGTGTCGGAATCGGTGAAATGACCATAGATGAGGCTATTGCCGGGTATGGATCTTTTACGCAGTAAAAGCTTAATGTGTCGGGTAATCTAAATCAGTGGAATGTATTCCATTGGAGGCGTGATATGAGTGTTATTTCATTGACTTTAAGTAATTATATAATGATTGCCGAGATGTTGGGACTTTGGGTTTTGCTGGATTCTAACATTCACCTTAAAAGACGTACGATAAATGTTACCCGCTGTGTTATAGTGCTAATATTTATCGAGGCTATATGCTGGGCTGTTGAGAGGTATCTGAGAGAGATCGGCTATCTAACCACTGCCAGGATCATTCTGGCTCCCACGATTTACCTGCTCCATCCTGTAATTTTGCTGGGGATTATGGAAATGGCAGATTTTATCAAGAAACGCAGAATACTGTTTTATCTGCCGGTTCTGATAAGTGCGCCCATCCTGTATACTTCTCAGTGGACACACCTGATCTACTGGTTTGATGATAAAAATCTGTATATTGCTGCAGACAATATCATGCGGTATTATCCGTATTTCCTGTTTTTGCTGTATGTCATTCTGTTTGTGGGTGCTTATATGATACGGTATTCACATTCGGGGACAGCAGAAAGAAAAGGTATTTTGATCAGTATCATAGCTGCATCGGTTGGTGTTGTTTTACACATCATTTTTGAGATTGATGTGGATTACAGTACTCTTTTTGCCTCTCTTCTGATCATTTACTATTTGTCTTTGTATGTATTGACAGCCAAAGAAGATACTCTTACTCAGCTTTTGAACAGACAATGCTATTATGCGGATATGGAGAAGATGGCTGATAAGATTACTGCCGTTGTTTCAGTGGATATGAATGACCTGAAGAAAATAAATGATTCTCAGGGACATGATGCCGGAGACAAGGCACTGAAAAAGGTAGCCGAATGTTTGGGCAAAAGCAAACAGAAAAATAAAAAGGTATATCGTATCGGCGGTGATGAGTTTGCTGTATTTTATATGGGGAAAACCGAAGAAGAGGTTAAGGAAGATATAGAAAAAATGCGGAAAGCTTTATCGGAAACACCTTACGTATGTGCTTTTGGATATGAAATGGTGCTCGATAAAGACATCAGTGCGGCAATGATCCAGGCTGATGCTGAAATGTATGCAAACAAGGCTAAAATAAAGAATAATAATGAGCGAAAGATAGCAGCTCACAGAGAAGCTACCATAAGTGTCCTTCACGAAGCGTTAGGTTCCGGTATGTGGGGGATGGAATTTGACGAGGATGGCAATATGGTGTCGGTTGAATGGAGTCCTGAATTCAGAAAGATGATAGGATATACGGATGAAAATGATTTCCCCAATGAACTGGAGTCCTGGTCAGATCTTCTGCATCCGGATGATAAAGCGGCTGTCCTAAAGGATTTCAATGAAACCATAAATGATTATTCGGGTAAGAAGAACTATGATGTTGAATACAGGCTTAAGGTGAAAAACGGTGAATGGCGATGGTTTCATGCTCTCGGTAGGCTTTTGAGACGTGACAACGGAGTTCCTCTTGCATATGTCGGAATGTTTGTTGATATTAATGCTAAAAAGACCGGCAGGAAATAATTTGAATTTTGTTACCCGGGAAACGATGTGTTTCCCGGGTGATTTTGAAAATAGAAAATCAGGAGGGGTAAAAATATGACGGATTTTTTTAAAAAGTTTGGAAAAAGCATTTTGGTTTTAGCAGTTGTCACTGCTGTTATTTTGATGGCAGGCGGTATCAGGGTACATGCGGGTGAAGGCAAAGTACTTGCAGATGAAGGTAAATCGGTACGCGTTTCTACAGCAAAGCAGTTGAAAGCAGCACTTAAAAATGATGAAGTAAATGTAATCCTTTTTAAAACAGAGGCTTATCTGAGTGATGTTACCATAAAATCTGTAAAGGGTTCGGAAAAGAAAAAACTGATTATTGATACGCCGAATATTTCGATCATAAATAAGGCAATGTTTGCAGAGGTTATCATCGAAAATGCAAAAGGATATACGGAAAGCATTTCCGGAAATATAATTACGTTAAGTGACGCATATATTCCCGAAGGTCTGATAGTAGCAAAGAATAAGCAGGTAGAGAGTCTTGTAATCTGCGATGATTATTTTTCACAGCCTTTTTATATGTTGAGAAAAGGTGCTAAGGTTAAGTCAGTTACACTTAGAGCATATTCGAAGGAAAAAGAGATTCCTTTTAATGAGAGCAGATATAATGCAAAAAAAAGACAGCTGACCATTGATTTTGTTAATTCATACGGAGTTGAGCTTACTACTGTCATAAATCTTGATAAATACGGTCGTTTTTCCAAGATACAATGCTTAGGAGATGAGATAGCCGAGTTTGAATGCAATGATACTTATAAATATGATAAAAACGGTAACGTATTGAGTATAACGGGAAATTTAGATGTTAAAAACATTTATTCCGATAATATGCTTAAAAAGAGAGAAGTAGAAAATGGTTATCTTGAGTATACCTATGATAAGAAAGGACGGATTATCGAGGTAAATTTCCGGGGTGAGGATAGCATAGACGGAAATACTTATCCTTTAAGTTCTAAAGATTCTTATGTATATGATAAAGTCGGAAGAGTAGTATGCTACAAACATGATGATCTTGAGAGTGAATACAGCTTTGAAGAAAAGAATACATATAACTCAAAGGGGTTTCTTACAGCGACTAAAACACAGTCTTCAGGCATAGAAACCGATTATAGTGATGCCGATTGTAAACAGTACATGTCAATAAATGAACGTGAGTATAAGTACAAGTATAATAAAGCAGGGGATCTGACCAAGGAAACGCTTGTCTCGGAAAACGAATCAAAGGATTATTTCTTTATCACCAGAATAAATGATGAGCTTTTTAAGAGAATAAAAGGGAAATCATTTAAGGATAACTGTACGGTACCGAAAGAGGATCTGAGATATCTGCACGTGCTTCATAAGGATCTCGACGGAAATACCCACGAAGGGGAAATGATCGTTAATTATCATATAGCTGAGGATGTACTGGATATTTTGAGAAAGCTTTATGAGGCAGATTATCCTATAGAAAAAATCCGCCTGGTTGATGAATATGACGCAGATGATGAGACTTCAATGAGAGATAATAATTCCTCATCCTTTAATTTCAGATTTATCTCCCATACTACCAGGGTTTCAAAGCATGGACTGGGGCTTGCTGTAGATATAAATACTTTGTATAATCCTTATACAAAGGTTGTAGATGGAGAGAGGATCATCGAACCTGCTACTGCTGAAGCTTACCTTGACAGAAATGCAGACTTCCCTTACAAGATCGATGAAAATGATCTTTGCTATAAGCTGTTCATTGAAAAAGGCTTTGAATGGGGTGGAAGTTGGACGGACAGAAAGGATTACCAGCACTTTGAGATACCAACAGATAAAATAGCAGAGTGGTATCCGGAGAATGCATAAAATAATGCAGTGACAATTGAAAATGATTTTAGATGATATAAAACAAAAATTTAGGCTCCCGGACGCATATGAGGACTGGAGAGAATATAGACAATTACTTACGGATACGGTTATCGAATGCGGGAATGGAGATCAGTCGAAGACCATAGCCATTATAGGAGCAGGACGTTGTAATGACATAGACTTAAAAGCCCTTTGCAGACATTTTGAGATTATTACGCTTGTGGATTGCGATTCAGATGCAATGAATGAAGCTGTGGCTAAACTAACTGATGATGAAGCAAAAAGAGTTGAGATTAATAGTACATCCCTTACAGGTATAAATGAAACTGACCTTAATCTATATTTTGAGAGTGTTCTTTCTGCTGTAAGAAATCAGGGGTATAAACTGACTTATGACAGTTTCGAAGAGATAATCTTATCAGAGTTGGAGATTTTCAAAGATAAACTGCCCACTTCGTATGAAATACTCATAAAAGAATTGCCTAAAAGGGATATTGTACTTTGCAATGGGGTATTTAGCCAATTGTTCTCTGCGATATCATTTTTTGTGAGATCTGTGGCCGGCAGTATACCCGACAGCTTGTTTACCGGGGCTATGCAGGCGGCGGACAGGCTGGAGCAAGAGTTAAAGAGTATGAACAATGTGGTGATACCTGTCATATGCAAAGCTCTGATCCAATCGGCAAATGATTATGTCATATTTGGCAACGAATGCTTAAAGGCTGATCCTGTCGAAGGGGCCGGTCAGTGTATTGAAGCTATCCGCAACAGTGGGCGAACAGTAAAAGAATTTGAATACCTATGGGATTTCAATCGCAGGGAAAAAGTAACATATAACATGCTAATACAGGTAGTAACAGGCGAGGGTATTTTTCCCTTTACTTTATTTACTTAAAAGTATATAATGTTTTTGGGTATATTGGATATACCGGTCAGAGAAAAAAGGAGATTTTAAAAATGAGCGAGAAAAGCCCGGACCGCAGAACGTTAAAGACGAAGAAGGCCATTTGCCAGGCTTTGGCAGAGTTACTTACAGAAAAGGAACTGCATAAGGTAACTGTTCAGGAGATTGCCGATAAGGCGGATGTTAACAGAGTTACTTTCTATAAGCATTACCTGGATGTTTATGATCTGTATGATAAAATCGAGCAGGAAACGCTTATAGAGATGGGTATTCTTGTGCTCCGACTGGAAGAATTACCGACAAAAGAGTTTTTTAAGAATCTGACAGATTATATAAAAGAAAACAAAGCTATTTTTACTATGATCTTCAGTCCTAACAGTACCGGCAATCTTAGGGATAAGTTTGCAAAATGTATGGAAGGTCTGTTTTTGAAACTGGAATCCGAAAAAAGGCATACCGGACTGGATGATAAGAAATTGCAGTTCCATTCCGGCTATCGTACACAGGGATGCTTGGCTGTTATTTCAAAATGGGTTCTGAGCGGGTTTGCCGATGATCAGGATTATATAGTCAAGCTGCTTTCAGAGTTTGATACGAAGTTTGCCACCTGATCTCTGCTTTTGATCGCGGTACATGCACCTACCGCAGTTGTACAGATGGCTCCGCAGGCGTTGGCAAAACGTAGCGCGGCCTCAAGGTCAGCTCCAAGGAGCAATTCCGAAGCAAAGCCTGCTACAAAATTGTCACCGGCACCGGTGGCATCGACAGCTTTAATGTCATAAGCTTTTAGAGTTATGGTTTGTTTGTCGTTTTTAAAGAAACAGCCTTTCCCACCGAGTTTTATTATGACATTTTTAATGCCGTAACTAAGAAAGACATCAGCCATATCACTCGGATCGGTTTTACCGGTATAGTATTTGGCTTCGTCCTCATTGGGAGTTATATAATCTATTAATGGAAGCGATTCCTTTATATCTTTGAGAGAAAGAACTTTAAAATTAGGGAGCTTGGTATCTGCGAATACCAGTGCTCCTTCTTTTTTTGCCGTACTGAGGACAGTCTCTATTACTTCGGGTTCGTTAAATGGAGCACGGAATAGGGAACCGAGGATTATGGCTCTTGAGTTTTTTATTATATCCGGGTATTGCTCGGGGTGGAAGTTATACTTATGTGAGCTGTTTGTTATGGATTTTCTGGTCCCGTCTGCATTTACAAACATGGTGGTTACAGGTGTCGGGTTTTCTGCAGATCGAATAACATGATCGGTGTTTACTCCGTTTAATTTTAGGGAGCTTATGATCATATCGCCTGCTGCATCCTGTCCTAAAGAGCAGAGTATACCTGTCTTAGCTCCGAGTTTGGCAGCAGTTACAGCTTCGTTTACTGCTTCACCTCCGACATTTAGGGAGCCTGAATCTGCTATAAAGCCGGATGCCGAGATGGGGTTGGGGTCAAAGCCTTTTATTATTGAATCAATAAGGGCGGTGCCGATGCATAAAATATCAAGCTTGTTCATAAGAGTTCTCCTCGGTGTTTTTACTTGCTCCCACATTATAACATAATTATGTCACAAAATAAAGATTGCGTTATTCACATAAGTATGCTATAATACCACAGATTATGGGCTTAAAGAGTAATGTGCCGGGTTTAAGACGGCATGGAGGATTAGATGAAGACACTTAGAAGGATTTTCCTTGTACTTTTGGATATATGTTCTGTTGTGGCCGCGGCTGTGCTGGGGCTGCTTTTGAGATTCGATTTAAACATAGACAGTATCCAAAAGCCTTATGACGAACACTTATGGAAGACATTGCCTTTTATAGTTGTGGTCACTTTGGTCATTTACTGGCTGTTTAAACTGTATGACAGTATCTGGAATTACGTAAGCGTGAGCGAATTGGAGCGTATCGTGATTGCGGGCTTTATAGTTTCGCTGCTTAATGTCGGTATCAGTTATGCCATGAATATGACTGAAAGCACCTCATCATGGTATATGCCGAGAAGTTTTTACTTCATTTTCAGTTTCTTATTGATCATTTTTACATGCATTACCAGATTTGGTTACAGAGCTATCCGTATGATGGCCAGACGCAGACGCGACAAGAAGATCGGCGCTAACGTTATGGTTGTCGGAGCCGGTGAAGCAGGAAACATGCTGATAAAGGAAATCATGGCCAGCGACTATCTGCATAAAAATATCTGCTGCGTCATCGATGACTCAAACCAGAAGGTTGGAAGTCTCCTGCAGGGTGTTAAAATTGTCGGAAACAGGGATTCTATCCCTGCAATGGTTGAAAAGTACGAGATAAAGGAAATTATAGTAGCCATTCCTTCCGCAGATAAGAAGGAGCTTTCGGCTATCGTAAATATCTGCCAGAAGACAGGCTGTTCCGTAAAGATACTGCCCGGTATTTATGAGATAGTTAACGAAGAGGCTAAGCTTGGTCAGCTGCGTGATGTCCAGGTGGAGGATTTGCTTGGACGTGATCCGATAGTGGTAGACCTTGATTCTATCATGGGCTATGTTACGGGCCGTGTAGTTATGGTTACCGGTGGTGGCGGATCCATCGGATCCGAGCTCTGCAGACAGCTGGCAGATCATGGTGTAAAGCAGCTTATTATCGTTGATATTTATGAGAATAATGCTTACGCCATCCAGCAGGAGCTCATTATGAAGCATCCTGACCTTGATCTGAAAGTGCTGATTGCTTCTGTTAGAAATACCAACAGATTGAAGTCTATTTTTGAAGCATATAAGCCTGAGATTGTTTACCATGCCGCAGCACATAAGCATGTGCCGCTGATGGAGGTTTCTCCCAATGAGGCTGTTAAGAATAACGTATTCGGTACATTAAAGACCGTAAAGGCTGCTGATGCGGCAGGCGTTGAGAAGTTTGTACTGATCTCTACTGATAAGGCTGTTAACCCTACCAATATCATGGGTGCTACCAAGCGTATCTGTGAGATGATCGTCCAGACCTATAACAAGAAATCAAAGACTGATTTTGTAGCTGTACGATTCGGTAATGTTTTGGGCAGCAACGGCAGTGTTATTCCTCTGTTTAAAAAGCAGATTGAGGCCGGTGGCCCTGTGACGGTTACACATCCCGATATCATCAGATACTTCATGACCATCCCCGAGGCTGTTTCGCTTGTTCTTCAGGCAGGTGCTTTTGCAAAGGGTGGCGAAATATTCGTACTCGATATGGGTGAGCCGGTTAAAATACTTGACCTTGCCGAGAATCTTATCAGACTTTCTGGCTTTGTACCTTATCAGGATATCAACATTAAGTTTACAGGCCTTCGTCCCGGTGAAAAGCTCTACGAGGAGCTCCTGATGGACGAGGAAGGTCTGCAGGATACAGAAAATAAACTGATCCACATTGGAAAACCTATTAAGCTTGATGAGGAGAAATTCCTTGCGGATCTGGATAATCTGTATATGGCCTGCCTGGACGAGCCTAACCCTGCTACTGTCAGAAAACTGGTAGGGGCTATTGTACCCACTTATAAACCCAAGAATGTTATAGAAGGTCAATAATATGGATTTTCATGGAATACATCTGCCGGATAAGAATGAGCCGACCACTCCGGGAAAGAAACTTTCCGAGGGCAGGAATGCCAATGTGTACGAGTGGGGC
>JAEEVK010000195.1 GCA_016287095.1 Lachnospiraceae bacterium | reverse complement strand
GATACAACTCCTTTGCGGAACGAAGGCCAGATGCCAAATTGATAATCCTTTATAACTTCCTCAATACTCTTTCCATCGGAGGTCTTCGAATCTGCATCACATCCATCAGAAAGTCCGATAGGCTTCATATCATCATCAAGTTTAAGCGATGTAAGTTTTTCAATAATAAGCTTTGACTTTTCTTTAACACCGTTAAGTAATGCATCATCCACTCTTGAGAGAATGTTATATGCTCCGGCTGTCACCACGGGGTTTCCGCCAAATGTTGAACCATGTGAACCGGCACCCATTGTATCCTTACACTTTTCACCTATGAGACAAGCACCTAAAGGCAGTCCACCGGCTACACCCTTTGCAGTAGATACAACATCAGGAGTGATACCGTAATTCATGAATGCATAAAGCTTACCGGTACGTCCGTTACCTGTCTGTACTTCGTCAATACCGAGAAGTATATCATTTTCCTTGCAATATGCTTCAACGTTCTTTACAAAGTCAGGAGTAAGTGCTATAACACCACCTTCACCCTGTACAAGCTCCATCATGATACCGGCTACTTTGCCTTTGTTCTCCTCACAAAGAGCTTTTAATGCTGCAAAATCATTTGCGGGTGTATAAAGGAAACCGCCTGTAAAAGGTCCGAAACTCTTGTGGAATACATCCTGGCCAGTAGCTGACAGTGTAGTTACTGTCCTTCCATGAAAACTGTTAATCAGTGTAATGATGATATTTCTTTCATCACCATACTTGTCAGATGCATATTTCCTGATAACCTTTATCATACACTCGTTAGCTTCTGCACCTGAGTTACCGAAGAAGACTTTTTTCATACCGGTTTTCTCACAAAGGAGTTTTGCTAACTTTACCTGAGGTACACTGTAGTAAAGATTTGAAGTATGAGGGATAAGATTAAGCTGATCAATAACAGCCTGCTTCCACTCTTCATCTCCGGCACCAAAGATATTTACTGCGATACCTGTACCTAAATCTATATATTCTTTATCATTTTCATCATATAAAAGAGAACCTTTGCCTTTAACGAGCTCTAAGTCAAAACGTCCGTATGTGTTGGCAATGTATTCTTTATCATTTATTTTTGTGTTATCCATATATATTATCCTTTCAGCTACTCCATTCCGCTTCGCGGAACGGAGCCATGGCACCAGGACTCCGTCAGTCGCTTCGCGACTGCCACCTCGTGCCCGACTATACAAACATTGTTCCAATACCTTCATCTGTCATTGTTTCAATGAGTATTGAATGAGGTATCTTTCCGTTTATAATAAATACTTTCTTTACGCCACGTCTGATAGCTTCGATACAGCACTCTACTTTAGGTATCATACCGCCGGATACGATGCCTTCTCTCATAAGCTGAGGAGCTTCGCTGGCGTTGATCTCATGGATCAGAGAAGTAGGATCATCCTTGTCTCTCAACAGACCATCGATATCTGTCATGGAGATAAGTGCCTCAGCTCTAAGCTTTCCTGCGATTCTGGCAGCAGCTGTATCTGCATTAATATTGTATACATTGCCCTCATCATCGTAACCAACAGTTGCGATAACAGGAATATATCCCATATTGAGGACATCAAGGATGGGATCTTCGTTAATGTGAGTGATCTTTCCAACAAATCCAAGCTTTTCATCAAGCTTTTCTGCTCTGATCATCTGAGAATCAAGACCGCAGAGACCAAGTGCCTTTGCACCGAACTTATTGATAAGATTTACAAGGTTCTTATTGATCTTACCAGCTAAAACCATCATAGCAATCTCAGCAGTTTCAGCATCAGTAACTCTAAGGCCATTAACAAACTCTGTCTTTTTGCCAACTGCATTAAGAGTCTCTGTAATCTCGGGACCGCCACCATGTACAAGTACAACCTTCATACCGATGAGGTTAAGAAGAACGATATCTCCCATAACCGCATTCTTTAAATCCTCGTTGATCATAGCGTTTCCACCGTACTTAACAACTACGATTTTGTTGTTGTACTTCTGGATATAAGGAAGTGCATGTACCAGCACTTCGGCTCTTTGACTGTTTGTTAATACGCTCTCATTTCCCATTTTAATTTCCATCCTGTTTATTTGTTTTATTATATTATATAATTAAAATTGATTTCTTAGCTACGATAATCCGCATTAATCTTTACATAATCATATGTAAGATCGCAGCCCCAAGCTGTTGCCTCAGCTTCACCTTCATGCATGTCAACAAATACTGTAACCTCTGAGGCCTGCATTATCCTCTTTGCTATCTCTTCGTCAAATGTAAGCGGTACACCATGGTCAAATACCTGAAGCCTGCCTGCGTCACTCTCAAAGAAAAGCTCTACATCATTCTGATCAAACTGTGCACCTGAATAACCCATAGCACATAAGAATCTGCCGAAGTTTGCATCACAGCCATAGATAGCTGCCTTTGAAAGGTTTGAACCAACGATAGCTCTTGAAAGAGTTCTTGCATCATCCTTTGATTTAGCATTTATAACCTTTGCTTCGAAAAGCTTGGTAGCACCTTCACCATCACCTGCCATAGTCCTGGCTAGGAACCTGCATACATAGAATAATGCATCATAAAACTCATTGTAAGCTTCATTCTTTTCAGTAATCTTAGCATTTTCAGCCAGGCCGTTAGCCATGATAAGCAATGTATCGTTGGTAGATGTATCTCCGTCAACTGTGATCATGTTGAAAGTATCTTTTACTACTTCGCTTAATGCTTCCTGAAGTAACTTCTTATCTATAGAAAGATCATTTGTGAGGAAACCAAGCATCGTGCACATATTGGGATTTATCATACC
>JAEEVK010000194.1 GCA_016287095.1 Lachnospiraceae bacterium | reverse complement strand
CTGATGATCTAACATACAATATCTACAATAGCGTTAAATATTATAAAGGGTATTTCTATTATTCCGACAAGGATGGCTTAAAAAGAATCAGCGATACACTGTCAGAGCTTCAAAGCCTTGCCGAAGGTGGTGTCCGTCTAGGCAATGCAGATAAGGATTATATCTATTATATAAGATATCCGTCCAAAGGCATAACAAACGCCGGAATACTGCGGCTAAATACCAATAGCCTTGCAGAAGAAAGGCTGATACCATGGGATTACGAGACATCCCTTCGAAGTGATAACTGGCTGTGCAGGAATGTCTATGTTGACGATTCAATTATGTATCTGGAATACAATGATAGATGCGAAGCATACGAAGTTAGAACAGACAGATCGTTGTATCTACTTACATCTGAGGAGAATAAGATCTGTTCCCTCATGGATGCCTGCAGGCTACCCAGGGATAGTGTAAATGAAATGATCCCTGGATATCTTAATGTATGCTTCAGGTACGGAAAGTTAGTCACACCTTTTCGGTTTTTTAGGTATGCAGCAAACTTGCTACATCCAATGGAGTGTTCATTTGCTTGAACAACTCCACCTGCTTTTTAAGACAATTACATACAGTCCATTGCCCATGACGCTTATGGGCTTTGACCATCCGTGCTTCAAGCAGACACGTGGTTACACTTTTTCCATCAAGCTCTGCTGCGGCTGCTTCAACTTCCTGATGTATAAGAGCTGCTACAAGCATGATGAATGCAAGCCCCTGCGTTTTGTAATAATCCTCTACATAAAGAGAATTATATCCGGCCTTGTTTTTGAAATAGTTGTAGAAGGTTTCGATAGTCCAGCGCTTCTTGTATAACTCATAAACCTCTTGAGGAGTTTTATCTTCGAGACTGGTCTGAAGCACCGTGACACCCATATAGTACTTTGCTTTCTCGAAGCCTTCGCGTGTGTATGATTTATCACCGCGCTGCATATGTCGCAGGTAGTTTTCCTGTTCCGCAGCCGACTCGTTTAAGTCCCGGTAAGTAAGGACACGATAGCCGTCAATGATATCATCTTTATACTCTACGACGGATGCCTTCTTGCCCTTCTGATACATGAAACGGTCATGCATCTCCAGGCTGTGTACAGCCGCCTTGCATGTGTTAAGGTTCTTGCCGAGCGGGATGATATATGCGTTACCATTACTGCTGAACAGATTGATGTTGTCTACACTGTAGAAACCACGGTCAACAATAAAGAGCATGTCTCTTAACTCTACCTGGTTCATGAAATCCCTAACGCTGACCTTGTCAGTGCTAGCACCTTCATAGATCCTTGACATAAGCGGAATGCCCGTATTGACATCATATGCCATTAGGAGATTGATCTGCGGTTCACCGAGTTTTTTGAACTTGTAGCCTTTTTCTGCAAGATCATTAAGTGAAGATTCGCACCCAATCACATGACCATCGATAGCCATCTGGTGAGAGCATTCAGCAATGAGTTTTTCCTCCATCCGAATGACGTTTGTCTGCCTCCGACCTAGGGAATCATACATCTTTGACAGGGCATCATATCCAAGTTTGATTGACGGATATCTGACCGAAAGAATACTCATATCGTAATAACTATGTATGTCACGAAGGTATGTGAAACCCTGAATGAAATGGATCATCGCAACGGTGTATATCACCGCAGCATCCTGAGGGTTAAAACATTCATTTAAAAGCTTTAAGGTTTTTTGAGAGTTTGCCATAGTTACTGCATACTCTCCGAAATCAAGGGAACTTATATCGGAATCACAATTGAAAGTAGTGTTTGGAATAAACCCTACGCCCTCTTTGATCGACCCGATTGACCGTCCCATTTTGGTATGGCGCTTTCCGTTTTCGTCGGTATAGTTTGAATACTCGTAGACGTAATAATAATCAGAAATCCGCTTTACCATGGTACCTTTTGGTTTATGTTTCCGGATAGATTCCGGTACTGAATATTTCCCCATATGCGCTCCTCTCATTGCATACCTAATACATACCTAAATTATAGCGCAAATGGTGAGTAATTGCAATACCTTGTACCGACGAAATCCCTTGATTTCTCAATGCTTCCAGGGTATTTCGACAACTGTGGACTGTATAAAATTGACAAGGTGCATACCTAAAAAATCAAATTGTTGTGTTTAGATACGACGAAGAGGGAGTGCTGTTAATCCTATCTATTATCGATATAGGTAACCGCGGAGATATATATAAATAAGGAGGTAAACGTATGAGTGCTCTAGTACAGCAGACATCACAAATGTTATCACTGTTACCGGAAGAGGACGTATCTTTAGTAAATGCTTTTGTGAAAAAACTAATTCTTGCTTGGGATCCAGATTTCACGAAAGTCACTGAAGAGGAGCGAAAACTTCTGGATGAAGCAGATTCTGAGATTAAAAACGGGGAATATTTTACAGAAGAAGAAGTTTGGAAATAGCAAAAATGCCAGCACCAAAAATTATTGATGCTGGCGTTTTTGTGTTTTAAAAATATATGTAAATATTTCACCCTTTCACCATGAATAATACGACTTTACTCACCCGGTCAAGGATATTTAACATCATTGACAGAGGTCCGTCCACATCTTCAATGTCAAAATAGGCTGTTGCAGAAATACATCCCGGCTCCTGATAGAGACTAATATCCGTTCCTTCCTCAATAGCTATCTGCTCACATATTGTCCTTATCTGCTCCAAAGAAGATTTGTTAAGAAACTGCATTACAAGTTCTACTTCATCAGGCTCTTCATCATGTATATTGAAAGAAACCGTTATTTCGCGTCCATCCTTACTCCTTAAAGTAGACGCACAAGCAAAAAACTCATCACTCCCAAACCGGAACCGTTCAAATCCAT
>JAEEVK010000193.1 GCA_016287095.1 Lachnospiraceae bacterium | reverse complement strand
GTGCCTCATCCCCCGATGATAGTACCCGAGGTCGGACGGGGAAGCGAAAAACAAATAAAAAGTACGATAGAGGCTTATGAGAGGGTGGCTGACGAAATAGCTGCCCTTAAGCCCGATACTATTATTATATCCAGTCCGCATTCCGTATTGTATGCGGACTATTTCCATATTTCTCCGGGAAAAGAAGCGAACGGATCGTTTGTGGAATTTGGTGCTCCTGAGGTGCGTTTTAATGTGAAATACGATGAGGAGTTTGTGGACTATGTTTCAATGAAGGCAAACGAGTCGGGCTTTCCTGCGGGGACTTTGGGAGAAAAAAAGAAGCAGCTGGACCACGGTACCATGGTACCTTTGTGGTTTATACTTAAGAAGTACAGTGATTTTAAACTGGTAAGGACAGGGCTGTCGGGACTGGACCTCGTAAAACATTATGAATATGGCATGATGCTGAAGGAGGCTGCTGATAGCCTGGAACGGCGTGTGGTTTATGTGGCCAGCGGCGATCTGTCACATAAGCTGCAGGATTATGGACCTTATGGCTTTGCAAAGGAAGGCCCTGAGTATGATAAGCGGATAATGGATGTCTGTTCAAATGCCCGCTTTGAAGAATTGTTTGATTTTGATGAGACTTTCTGTGATAAGGCAGCTGAATGCGGACACCGTTCGTTTGTCATCATGGCCGGTGCTCTGGATGGTGTGAGTGTAAAGGCTACTCAACTGGTACATGAGGATGTGACCGGTGTAGGCTACGGTATATGCACCTTTTACCCGCAGGGTGAAGATAAGAGCAGGTGCTTTTTGGATGCGAGGCTGGATAAGGAAAGGAAGCTTTTACAGGAAAAGAAGGATAAGTCAGATGCATATGTAAAGCTTGCGCGCGCATCGGCTGAGTATTTTGTAAGGGGCGGAGCTCACGGAAAAGTAATGCCGGTACCTGACTGGGTACCCGATGAAATCCTTGATCAAAAAGCGGGTGCATTTGTTTCTATCCATAAGTTCGGGAGACTACGAGGCTGTATAGGTACAATCCTGCCTGTCAGGAAGAATCTCGCTGAGGAGATTATTCGAAATGCGGTAAGTGCGGTATCGGAGGATAACAGGTTTGATCCGGTAGAGGAGGACGAGCTCGAGTGGCTTGATATAAATGTGGATGTCCTGAGTACTCCGGAGAAGATAGAATCCAAGGATCAGCTTGATGTAAAAAGATACGGTGTGATCGTGCAGAGCGGATATAAGAGAGGACTGCTGTTGCCGGATCTCGACGGAGTGGATAATGTGGATCAGCAGATATCAATTGCCATGAGAAAGGGCGGTATTACCCAGGGTAGCGATCTGGAGCTGTACAGATTTGAAGTGATAAGGCATGTGTGAGAGGGTTAATGATGTCAAAACAAAATTGGAAACCGGGAAATATGCTGTACCCTGTGCCGGCAGTGATGGTGAGCTGTAAGGATAAGGAACAGGGTGCAAAACCGAATATAATTACTTTGGCATGGGCAGGAACTGTGTGCTCGGATCCTGTGATGCTGTCGATATCGGTACGGCCGGAGAGATATTCACATGATATCATAGAAAAGAGTGGTGAGTTCGTAGTAAATCTGGTAACGGAGAAACTTACAAGAGCCTGTGACTGGTGCGGAGTTAAATCAGGAAAGGACTTTGATAAGTTTAAGGAGATGAAGCTCTCCTGCTATGAATCGGATTTTATGAGTACTCCTGCAATAAATGAGAGCCCTGTAAATATATATTGTAAGGTAAAGGATATATTAAGACTCGGTTCACATGATATGTTCCTGGCAGAAGTGGTTGGTGTGACCGTGGATGAAGCCTACATGGATGAAAAGGGAAAGTTTGATCTGGAGGCTACTAAGCTTATTACATACTCACATGGAGAGTATTTTGCACTTGGGAAAAAGCTGGGTAAGTTCGGGTATTCCGTGAAGAAGAAATAATCAATCAGAGGGACGGTTCTCTGATTGATTTGATATATTATTGTGATTAGGATAATAAAAATATGACAAGTAATGATTTCATAATAATAGATGCTCATGTTCATCTGTGGGAAACACAGGATGGATGCGTTAACAGGTTGCCTGTACAGAGTGTCGGAAACGGGAAAAGCACTTTCCTGGGCGGTATACATCAGATGATGCCGCCGTATATGGTGGATAATAGGAATACTGCAGAGCTTCTGATAGCCAATATGGATTATGCAAGAGTAAATGCATGTGCGGTTACACAGGAGTATTTGGACGGTAATCAGGATGAGTATCTGCTGAAGGTTAAAGAGAAGTATCCTGACAGGTTTAGGATAACAGCTCTGTATGAGGATGAAGGATATATTGAAGACAGGGCAAAGGTAGAGGCAGTACAGTCTACGAAGAGCTCATCTGATGTGTCAAAAACAACCAGTCCTATGTCGCATGCTCCTAACGAGCGTGCGACCAAGTCCATTGACACATTTGACGGAGTGAAAATCTGTGCCTGCCGCCTAAAGAATAAGGACCTGACTGCTCATATTGATATATTTAAAAAGGTTGAAGCTGTGGGCAAGTATATTTCCATTGATATGGCTGACGGGGATGAGCAGGTGGAGAGTCTGCAGAAGGTGATAGATGAGTGCCCTGACTTAAGGATAGCGATAGGACATTTTGGCATGGTAACAACTCCGGGCTGGCAGAAGCAGATAGAGCTTGCTAAGAATAAGAATGTTTATATTGAGAGCGGCGGTCTTACATGGCTGTTCCATAAGGAGTTTTATCCATATCCTTCGGCTATAGATGCCATTTTAGAAGCAAGAGATATCTGTGGTATGGAAAAGCTGATGTGGGGCAGCGATTATCCCAGGACCATGACGGATATCACATACAAGAGTGCAGTAAGATTCATA
>JAEEVK010000192.1 GCA_016287095.1 Lachnospiraceae bacterium | reverse complement strand
CGGCTGTATCGCGATAGGACTCGTTAAGCACGGGTCATTTGGAAGCATAAACATACCTATATCAAAAGCTTCTGATTTTATCAAGGAAAGAAAACGTGGCAAAATAAGATATACATCAGTCGGAAATCATAAAGGCATATTTATGATCGTAGCTTTCTCTATAGTGTTTTCTGCATCCATGCTGTTATTTTCTATCGCAGCCTATACTGATAGTAAACAGAAAAGCCCTGAAAGTGAAATAAAGATGTTTTTTGACAGGAAAGCAAAGATAATAGCTATAGAAGGTGTACCGGGACTATTCGAGAAAGAAGCGCAGCCGGTGTTTATAGGAAAGGGAGAACTGGGGAAGCTCTCTAAGCTTGAGTCGGATAATCTGACAGACATCGCTGTAACCTTCGTGCCTTATTCATCGCAAACCATATATCTTCCGGGATTTAACGGGGTATATTACCATAATATGCAGTGGTATGACAGCGTAAAAACCGCAGACTTTCCTGAACTTGGCTTGGATGATACAGAAAGCATAGAGTCGGAAATATTTGAAAGCTTTGATAATAGCTTCAGATCACTTGCGACAGATTCTGCAGCGTCACCTGTATCAAGGATGCAGATAACCTATGTGGATAATAAATTTGATAAATATATTTTTCCGTATTACAAAGCAGGAGGAGAGTGGGTAACTAAAGTTTATTATCAGCCGCAAAATGATGATAAAAAGGTGTACGATACCAGACAGACATTGTTTTTCATTCCTGAAATGATGGAATATATAAGCTTGTATAATTTCAATAAATCCCTATTGTATGGATCATTGTATGGATATAGGAAAGGATATCTGCCGGAACTGAGAGATACCGCTAAAAAAATCCCGGGGACAAAAAAGAACATGTATGGTTATGAATATCTGCAAAGTATATGCCTTGATGTACCTGATGAACTTGACGAATATCTTGAAGAGTTTATACGTGAGCACGACTATTTTGGGATTGAAGAAAAAGCTCCGGATATTCAGGAAGATAACTTTAAAGATGGAGTAGAGGATAGTATTAACACTGATGTTTATCTGGGAGATATAAGTGAAGATGATATTGATCTTGCTTCTATTACTCAGAGTTATCTGGATGAAGTACATAAAAGAGGAAGAAATGTATATTTTACAGATTTGGCAAACGGGCATGCATATAATATAATAAGCTGTAATCAGGATGGTTCTTATTCTTTGGAACTGCGTATGTCAGGTGCAGATAGTATTGTAGGTATTGTAAGTGTCGTCGGCTCTAGCTCCGGCCGGGATGAAGAAACTATTGAAAAGTATAATAAAGAAAACGAGTACCGTCTACAGGTTTGCGAGGCTATAAAGGATATGTTTTTACGAGAATATCTCTATACTCTTTCACCGGGCAGAACGCCTTTGACCGAGGACTATGTCAGATATTTTTTAGAAACTCAGAAGCAGGGGGTATGTACCCATTTTGCGTCGGCTGCAGTCATGATACTGAGACATATGGGCATACCGGCTAAGTATGTGGAAGGGTACTGTATACCGAGTTCATTGGTTAAGGAAAAAGGAAAGAAAGTCAATGTGGACGGGGATGATTGGTTTAAAGGAGTAAACTCATATAATCCGCAGAAGAAAGCCTTCACTGTTGAGGTAAGTGATATGTATGCACATGCCTGGATAGAAGTTTATCTTGAAGGAAAAGGGTTTGTGCCGTTTGAAGTGACCCCTGCATCATATGTTATGTCACCGGATGATGAAAAAATAACGGATGATGACGGGACAGAGACTAAGCCTGCGGATGCTACCCCTACACCTGCTTTGAAAGAATCAACCCCAACGCCCACACAGGAGCCTGCAAAGGTATCCGATGAAGAGGATGGCAGTAAAGATGATAAGGAAGACAAGACATCGGATACTGCAGATAAAACAAGGGAAACACATACAGAGAGCGATACGGAACGATTGCTTAAGATGTTTTTTGCGGCCATGTGTATCGGTGGTTTCGGATGGCTGCTTATCACACTGTTAAAAAAGACTGCCGGGAGATTAAAGCTGGCGGGGGATCTAAAGCATGGAAGGTTTGAAAGGCTGGTATATATCAGGTACTGCGAGCTCGTAGAAAGACTGAAAAAGAAAAAAATCGTAACGGCTGAAAATCCGCTGCCCATGGAGCTTTGCGATATGATCGCAGAATACGTGTCTGAGGAGGAAATAACGAAAGCGGGGCTTTCAGATAAAAAAGATGATATCGATAAGACGGTCAGAAAAGAGAAGGAGGAAATATACAATAAAATATATGAAGCATATTCAGAAGTCTTTAAGTATATGGAAAAGGTCCTGTATTCCGGCTATGAAACGAATGTGAAGGAGTACAATGACTTTTACAGTAAAATACAAATACTTAAATAATAATCAATTGACTTATTTTAGCTATTGACTTATAATGTAGGCAAGTGGGTTTATGCTCACTTGTCTGTTTTTGTATAAATATTGACTAAATGTTTACGCAATCATTAGGGAGTAGTGCATGGCAGAAATAAGGATAGTTGCTATAAGAAAAATTAAGATTGGATCTAAGGTCCAGTGCGATATATATTCTAAGGACGGAGCTCTTATACTAAAGAAGGGAAACGTCATGACGGAGCATATCTTAGAGAAGCTCGAAACTATGGGCGTGACACGTGTACTAGTAGAAGCCGGTACGGTAGAGCTTATCGATGACGCTCCTGAAAAGAAAGAGGATGACGGACTGCCCAAGGATAATATCGATAAATACAGTGAAAATTTTATACTCAAAAAGGAGTTTGAACAGGGCAAGGAAACACTGCTGAACAAGGATGTGGACGGCTCACATGAGGTAGCTCTGTCCATAGCCGGAAAGCTTATGACCTCCG
>JAEEVK010000074.1 GCA_016287095.1 Lachnospiraceae bacterium | reverse complement strand
GTCCGCACCACAAATATTGGCAGCCTTTACGAGCTTACCTTTAATATCGTATTAAAGAAGGATGTCAGCGAAAAGAAATTTATCGACGAGATAAGATGCCGCAACGGCAACCTGACCGTAAGCTGCGGACGCCCTGTAACACCGAAGGATGAACTTTAATATACTATCAGTTATAGGAGAAAACATATGAGAAGAAATAACAAAACCGCCGCAAAGGTATTCACCTTCATGCTTTGCCTGACATTGCTTACAGGCTGCAGCAGTACGGGAAATGATAGTGATAAAGGCGGCAATACCGTAACTGCCACACAGTCACCGGATGCAGGAACAGATAACGGCGATAAAAATCAGGCCGGAAATACTGATGATAAAAATAATACCGATGAGGGTAAATCAAGTGAAGAAATCACTAATACCGTAACACCCGATGCAGGAAACGAAAACACGGATGAAACCGGTAAAGCCGGTGAGGACAGTGGGAAATCGGGAGATAACGCAAGCTCCACAGAGGATTTCACTATCCCCGCACAGGCTGCATATAAAAAGATAAATGTCGAATATAAGAATAAGGATCTGGAAACATCTTTTGTTCCCGGAGACTGCACCAGCATAGTATTTTCAGAGAACAGTATCAATGCGGTTGGAAAGGAAACAGAGATCAGTAACGTAAACGGCAGACAGATCATAAGGATCACTAAGAAGGGTGATTACTTGATTTCCGGGTCATGCTCAAACGGACAGATCATCGTAGAGGCAGATAAGGAAAAGGATGTAAGGCTCATCCTTAACGGCCTCAGCCTCTCATGTGCCGATTCAGCTCCTATCTACGAGCAACAGTGTGACAAGATGGTCATCACTTTAGCGGACGGTTCAGAGAATGTACTGTCATCCGATTCTGAGTATGTATATGATAATGTAGAAAAGAAGCATCCTGATGCAGTAATATTTGCAAAGGACGATCTCGTAATAAACGGTAACGGAAAGCTCACAGTTGATTCTGCATATATGGAGGGCATCCATAGTACGGATTCAGTAAAGCTGATCTCGGGTAATATCACAGTCAGCTCCGGTGATACCGGTGTACGTGGCAAGGAAGCCGTTATCATAAAGGAAGCGGATCTCAATGTAATGTCAAGGGGAGACGGAATAAAGACCACTTACTCAGATAATACAAGCCTTGGCTACGTTGTCATTGAAGGCGGAAATATCAAGGTTTACACCGCAAAAGACGGTATCCAGGCTACAGGCCATATCCAGATAACCGGAGGCAAGCTCGATATCACTACCGATAACGGAGTAGCTCATGCAGGCAGCGAAGAGGAAAGTAAGAGTGCCAAGGGTATAAAGACAGAAAACAACATCTTTATCAAGGGCGCAGACATAACTGTCAATGCAGCAGAAGATGCTATCAATGCTAACGGAAATGTAATCTTTGATGACGGAAATGCAACAATAAGCTCTTATGATGATGCCGTACAGGCTGACGGAGAAATCGTTGTAAACAGCGGATCGGTAACTGTTACAATGTCCAACAAGGGAATTAAGGGCAAGAGCGTAAGCATAAACGGCGGAGCTGTGACAGTGGCATCTACCGATGACGGCATAAAGGCATCAAGCGGTAAGGATGAAGATGAAGACAGCAAGGTGATCTTTGGCGATGCTGATGCATTTGCTGCACCTGAGGATGTGTACATAGCAGTTACAGGCGGCACCGTAAAGGTTACAACCGACAGTGACTGTTTGGACTCTGACGGAAACCTGTATATCACCGGCGGATCGATAATCCTCGATGGTGCTAAGGCCAAGGAAGACGGCGGAGTATCATATGGCGGAGTTGCTGCTATCTCAGGCGGAAGTGTTGAGGCAGCAGGAGTCGGAGACATAAAGGATAAGATACTTAATAAAATTGGATGAGGGTTAGCAATATAAAAAATAAGAAGAAGTGTAGTTGGTATCTCGTGTGCCCGGCACTTCTTTTTATTTTGCTATTGTTATTGCAAATTATATTTATATTGATGAATAACCGGTAAGGTGATATAATCATTTAAAAGTTTAGAAAGCAGGAGAGGGGACAGGATATGGCATCAAAAAAATATTTATATGTATGCAGAAGGCTGGCTATATTACTTACGATAGTAATGATTCTTACTATATGCCTGATCTATGATAGAAAAGTTTATGCAGCTTCAGGGAGTTGTGAAGCTGTATCGGGCAGCAATGAAGACTATAATGATTATGGGACATCGTCTAAGGTCATCACATCATATCTTTGCCCGGTGGATGACGGGAACCTGATGAGGGTGCAGAGTCTGACGGTAGCCAAGGGGGAGAATCCCATACTTCAAGTCCAGTACTATGATGCAGATTATAACTATATCAGTACAAAAATGATAACCTGTGACCTGCCTAAATTTGGTGGATTTTCTGCTACGGATAATGCATTCTATGTATTGAGTGGCCAGAACAATTTTGAAGAAGATAATACGTTGGAAGTGTACAGGGTTACAAAGTATGACAAGGAATGGAACCGACTATCATCAGTCGGTCTTTATGGAGCAAATACCTGTTCACCATTTCAATCAGGGACTGCTAGATTTGACTATGATGATAAATATCTGGTAATCAGGACATGTCATACAATGTATACTACAAGCGATGGCCTTAACCATCAGGCAAATGTGACATTCATTGTCGATACAGAAACTATGGAGATAACGGATAGCTATTATTCGATAATGAACGTGGGAGTTGGTTATTGCAGCCATTCGTTTAATCAATTTGTAAAATTTGATAATAGCAAGGTTGTTGGTGTAGATCACGGAGATGCCTATCCAAGGACGGTAGAGATATTTAAGTCAAGATCTAATACTGCAGGCAAGTTCTCCGGCTCGCATGATCACATAAGTCTTTTTGATATTTCCGGGGATATCGGGAAAAATTATACCGGAGTCTCGGTGGGCGGTTTTGAGATATCTTCTTCAAAATACATAGTTGTAGGAAATTCTGTGGATCAGCAGGATGCAGATAATTCAAAGACAAGGAATGTTTTTGTGTCCGTTATACCTAGGGATTTTACAAATGACTCAGAAGAGGCTGAAAAGCGTTTTATTACAGAATATCCGGAAGGTGAACAAAGTGCAAGAAATCCTATCCTAGTAAAGATAAGTAATGAAAGATTTTTGGTTCTATGGAGTGTTACTAATAGCAGTTCTGAAAAGGATAAGGATACTATATATTATGTTGAACTGGACTCTGATGGTAATACCTTAGGAGAACTTCATGCTATGAAAGGACACCTTTCAGATTGCCAGCCTGTTTTGGTGGATGGGAAAATCATATGGTATACATGGGGCAACAATCTGCTTACTTTCTACGAAATATCATCAGATGATATTTCAAACACATCGGAGATAGTTATTAAAGAGGGGCATATTATACCTGAGACAGCTGAAGCGGATCCGGGAACCGGCACAGTATCATATGAATGTGAGAGATGTGGAGAGACTCTTTCGTTTACTGTGCCCGGTACATGGACAACATATTGGAGAAAAGGTGAAGGTTATTACATGGAGTATATTGCTCCTAATGTAGAAGTAGGCGATGTTATATCTCTTTGGCATTATACCACCGGGGACTATGATACATTTATATTTCAATATGAAATATCCGATCCTGATAAATGTGTTTTTGAGAGGAATAGTCTTGGAGGTAAGTTTACCATGCTGAAGCCCGGGACAGTGACAGTCAGTGTCTGGCCGAAGTACAATACTTCTTTAAAGACAACCAAGACATTTAATATAGCAGGGGAACCACAAAACTCGGAAACCGAAAATGATGAAACAACCGGTGATATTGACGGAGATGGTGAAATAACTCCAAAGGATGTTACGCTACTCAGGCGATACCTGGCCGGCGGATGGAATGTATCCATCATAGAAGCTAATGCCGATGCCGATGGAGATGGTAGTATCTCTCCCAAAGATGTAACTATACTCAGGCGCTACCTTGCAGGTGGCTGGGGTGTAACCATTGGGAAAATAATTTAAGTCATATATGGCGGTGTAAGCATGATTCGGATGGTAATTCAAAAAGATTATATACTTGATTAATAGGGAATAAGCAGCAATACAGCACTTGAATACCTTGATTGTGGCTTTAATTATATATCCGAACTTGATGTGAGCGGCAATACAAAGTTAAAATCTACGCCATATTCTACAGGCTGTACATATTATTACTAATAAATTAACGCCGTTACCACATATGTGCTAACGGCGTTTTTCATGTTGGGCAATGTATGCTTTGATTATCTCAGTAAACAAAATCAAGAAGGAAAACTGTGTTCATCCACTTAACAGCTTCGGTCATAGATATTTTTGAATTCTTTACTTCGTATTTTGAACTCCATCCATCAATTCCGGTCAGAAATTCTTGTGTAACAGAATCCAAACCAACAGCCTGGTCAAAATAAAAACTCATTTTGGTATCAACTTTATTATTTTTATACTTGTATAATATCAATGATTTTGCTTTATCCCCTTCCAGCTGATAATATATGTCAAATTTTGCATCCTTATTAAAATATACTAAATAACTATCTAGTGCATACATAAATGAAATTTCTTTTGATTCATCAGTATAATCCCATTCCCATTCTGATGATTTGTGGTTAGAAACCAGACGGCCTTTGCTATTGAACGTGTAGGTATATATTAACGAATCATCACCCCAATCAGGCTCATACAAAACAGTGGCTTTGGTATTCTTGCCTGACTTTTTATACGAAATAGTATATGTACATTTGCCATCCGTTGCGCTGCTTACACTGGATATCTTTTTTATACGCCCGTTTTTATCATAGCTGATAGTATAATTCATTGAAGAATAAGGTATTATCTCCCCGTCTTCATCAACGGACTGTTCTTTTACTTTTTTAGGCATAACCACCTTGCTCTTCTTAGATGATTTTGCATATGCCGGGACATTGATCATCATCACAAAAACAAGCATAAAAAACATTAACATACATTTGTATATTCTTCTCTTCATAAGTTATATCCCCTTTTTGACACATAGGTTTTTTTTTGTTATTATATCACGTTTCAAAATATAAACGATGGTTCTTTTTGCAGTATTAATCTTATAATTTCTCTACTCTGTAACTGTAAATGCACCTACTCCTAACATTTCTATTTTAGCTTTATCCCCGCCGGTAATCTTATAGAATTTGAGAGTATACTCTCCCGGGCTCATCGTTATCAGCTCGTCATCTTGGTTCAGAATGCAATTATAGAACACATTCATCACCATGGTCGGTAAATCACTGGCCTTCAGTATCTCACCATCTTTTTCTACATTATATACATACTTAACTTCATTTCCTGGTTCAATCTCTTTGACCGGAGTTTCTGAAAACTCTACCGGAGTTCCTTCAGTGTCAAAGCCCTTTGCTGATCCCTTAAGGGCTACAGTTATTGCTTTTTGATTATACAAGCTTGTATCTGCTATACTTAAGCTGTTTCCGCTGAGTACAGGTAAATATCTTTGGGCAATGGGTTCATTTCCTAAAGTGATCATTTCCTGCTTCTTTAACTGCGAATTAACAATCTCAAAACTCAATAGTAAATTCTGATTGCCCTGACTTGTATAGTATGGTTCAAGAATAAACGGATTAAGATAAAAGCTATTCGAGGAATTTTCTAATGCAATGAAGTTTGCCTGACCGTTTATCATTACCGAAACATATACTAGTAATCCGTTCATTTTGTTTCCGTACTGATCCTCTACGCTGAAAGAATACTGTATCCCATCTGCTTCATATGCCATATTAAGCAATTTTTTATTTCCGGTTACATTAAATGTAGTTGCTTTCCTTGCAGCCACTATTTCAACTTCTATATCTGAAATAAACTCTGCTTTGCCGTCAGGTCTGATCCCGTATACCTTAATAGTAGTGTTGCCCATATTGTTGAAAATCAGTCTGGTTTTATTTTCAGACATAGTTTGTCCTATCATCAACACAGATTCATCTTCACTCTTAAAGAGATAGTTCTTATAACCGCTGACAGATGTTGTACCGGCTGTTTCAACGACGGTTTGGCCATTCTTAGTATATGGAACGGCAATCTGGAGCACTGACGAAATCTGGTAATCCATCGACAAAGCCCCTATTTCCTTGCAGCCGGTATTGATCTTATTGTCAACAACATAGTCATCAGCGTCCATGTCTGTAACAATATAAGAGAATTCTCCGCGTTCCCAATCCGTCAAAGTTCCGGCAGGAGTAACAACCTCAAGTTCAGGCTTGGCATTGGCTTTTTTTACCACCTTATCTACAGGAGTCTTTATTGACCAATTTCCTAAACCATTATTATTCTTTATTGTATAATTAACACTTTTTATATAAGCAGCATCATTTGTTCCGTTAATCGTATAATCAAATAGTAAATCCGACGAATTAACCTTGACCCCATCGAAAGTAGCATCAAAAGCCTGTTGTATTTCATCTGACACAAAATCATTTATCTTATTAATATGTTCAGAAGGCGTTAATACGAGTAGGGGTTGGCTGTCTACTACGCTGAAACTTAGACGACCGATTGTTTTCGGGTTCACCTTACCATTGACATTGAGTATCTGATAAAACTGTAATATGTATACCCCCGAATTCATTTTTATTGTATTATCATTTAAATTAACAACATTAGCGAAAGTGTCAAAACCATTAAACGTTGATAAATCTGACCCTGCCTGAATTTTACCGTCTTTTAATACTGTAAATACATATTCCCCGTCAAAATATAAGCTGTCAGCAAATGGTTCGCCTGCTTTAGGCGTAGCTCCAACAAATCTAAACGGGGCTCCTTGCATTCTATATCCACCGCTTGTCTTGCCCTCAAGACTTATCTTTATGCTTTCCTGGGTACTATCATTTGTAATAGCGGTATCAAGTATATTTCTGCTTATTACCGGAACATAAATTGCAGTTTGATCATCATTTCCAACTGACAGATAAACCACCTTTGTTAACTCTCCGGTTCCGTCAGCACAGGTCAGTTTAAGTTTAAGAGTGCCTGCTCCGGATACATCAGAAGCCTTTAATACATATTCTTCACCTGATGTCAGGGTAGAGGTACCTGTATATTCGGCAACACTTGTAGACAATCTCTCGACATTTACAGAAATGCCATCCATGTCATTACCATATTGGTCAAGCACCTTAACTAATACATTAAGATAGTCGCCAGCGAATGCAGCATTAATAGTCTGGTTGATGATCCCTGGATTTGAGGGGTTTCTATAAGTATACACATCCATTCTTACCGGAACAGGTTCTACAGGATACTCTACCTGGTTATAACTGCTCTCTGAAGGAAATAGAACTCCGTCACCGGTAGAATATACTGCTTCGCCAATTACTTCATTTTGAATCCCATTACTGTCATACCAAACATATTCCACCTGAACAGGACAAGCACTATCATCCTCTGTTATCGTTATAAACTGTCCATCCATTACAGTGAACGGGTATCTGGCCTGTTCCTTTATCTCTGATATGATAAAACCATTAAGACCCTCGTTTGAAGCAGATGTTATATCTACTCCGTTTTTATCAAGCAAAGTAAATGTAATCTCAGAAGGTACATTTGTTTCTATCTTTTTTGATTCAACAACCACTGCGACTACCGAATCCGCAGTAACTAACACAGATTTAAATGAACCTGCCAGCTTTCCGTTATAGTCAACATAGATTGTCTCATCCTGAGGCATTTTTGATTCCAGCTTCACATTAAGTTCTTTTTCTGCAGTTTTTACTTCTGTTACATTAAGAGAAATTTTTTCTTCTCCATTCATATAATAAACTGTAACATCATTGTTGTTAACTTCCGATACCGGCATATTAAAGAGGATACATATAGAATCCAAGCTGCTCTCGCTAACTGCTACAGGAGCGAGTTCTTTTGCAGCCTTCTGAGGCAGGGTTACACCCCAGCCGCCTGCCAGATATCGTCTGAGCTTCGTAACATCTTTAGGAGTAATAGCTCCGTCTTCGTCTACATCTCCATCCTCTGTAGCTACATCGACACCCCAGCCGCCTGCCAGATATCGTCTAAGCTTCGTAACATCCTTTGGTGTAATGCTTCCGTCTCCATCGACATCACCTACAGTAGCTGCCTCTGCTTCAGCAGCCTCTGCCTTAGCTGCAAAGCATGGCAGCATGCTTATAACAAGCATTGCGCAAAGTAACTTTGCCAGTATCGTGTTATGTCGAAATTTCCTTTTCATATTTTTAATCCTCCTGTGAATAATAAAAATCGGATTACTTACTATCATAAACTATACTATATTTCTTGATATTAGTCAATCGTATTCCACTATCGGATCACTATCTAAACATAACTAAAAAAGATTGAATTACTAACAGGGATGTGGTAACATTATAATAGAAGATAAAGTATGAACTATAGACATACGAGAGGGGTAGAGCATGAAATTTCATATTAAAAAAAGATTGGTGGTATTAACGCTTGCTTTTGCTATGACATTTGAACTTTTTGTCCCGGATACATTTATCATCGAGGCCAAGGCAGATGAGATCATTGAGGATGTCCTAAAACCGGAAGCAGAAGAAGAGCTCATAAGACTAACCGTATGGGAAGACGATTATGATGGGTATGACGAGCAGCCCTTGGACTTTAATGTCCCTGCAGCGGATCCGGCACTATCATATCAGGAAATCAGAGAGATGCTCGTGGATGAAAACAGGGGAGACGATAAGGCCTCTATAACAAATGAGGATTATTCTGTCCCCTCAAGTTATCCTTGTGCATTTTCTGATGAAGCAGGGTTTGCGGAATATGTAAAGGAGTACCTGCCTCCACTCAGATCTCAAGGGGCTGAGGGTGCTTGCTGGGCTCATTCTGCCATATCACTCATAGAAAACTATATACTGAGGAACGGGAAGAAGGATCTAAACGGAACTGTGAGCATTACGTCAAACGGTCTGGTCCCGGGAATAAATTACAGTGAGCTTCAGTTGGCATATTTCTATTATCATAATAACAAAAATCCCCTAGTTTCTGACCAGAATGATGTGATCGAATACACAGGAAGCAACTTTATCAGCAATGGTGGAAATCTTCACTATGCAGCCCAATCTCTTATCAACTGGAGAGGAGTTGTGGATGAGGCACTCATGCCGTACAGCAGCAAGTCATTACTGACTTCAAGTGACGAACTGAAGGCAAAGTCGGGAATATCAGACCGCTTTGCATATGCTGCTGACACTGCTCACCTTACAAGTGCCTACAGGATAAATATAAAGGAGAATGCTAAACAGGTTAAACAGGCCATAAAAGAGAATGGCGCAGTAGGAATCAGCTATTATTCGAGTAAAAGTTTTTATGATAGCGAACACAACTCTTATTATAATTATGTAAATAGCGAAAACACCAACCATGCAGTTAATATTGTGGGCTGGGATGATGATTTCCCGAAGGAATATTTTACAGTACAGACAAAAAAACCATCGAAAAACGGTGCATGGCTCATCAGAAACAGCTGGACGGATACCCTGGCTAATCCTGATGCCGATGTTCTGGCTTTTAATGGATATTTCTGGATATCTTATGAGGATGTATCACTTTCTGACGCCGCTTTTGTATACGAAGCTGATGAAGGCTCCGGGTTTGACAACAACTACTATTATACCAATACATTTCATGGTGTGGCACAAGCCAACTATAGTAAACTGGCCAATGTATTTACAGTAAATGGTGAAGCCGGTGTTTCAAAGGAGAGGCTGGATGCCATCGCATTCGAAACTGCTGAGATTGACTCGGAATTTGATTACACCGTGTCAATTTGTAAGGTTGATGGCAGCGGTAAACCCCTGGAGGGAGAGGGTAATGTTTATACAACTGAAACCGGCAAGGTATACTATCCTGGTATTTACACCGTGAAACTTGCTAACCCTGTTACATTTAATAAAGGGGATAAATTTGCGGTTATTTTAGATACCTCAAGAGATGATTGTATCGGTATGGAGTACCAATCTGATAATTCGGGAAATTATAAGGTTAAGGTTTATTCCAACCCCGGTGAGGGATTTCGTTTCTGGTCAGGAAAATGGTATGATTATTACTTTGATCCGAGCAGCGAATATTATGGAAAAGACGGAAATATATGTATTCAGGCCTTTACCACAGATATAGGGACTGATGGAAACCAAAAGATAGAAGGTCTGACAGTTTCTGCCAGAACGGAAAGCAGCATAACTTTGAAATGGGATAAACTCAGCAATGCTACCTCTTATTGTATCTACCGTGCTATAGGCGAAAGTAATGCTTATTCGGACAATTTTACAAAGATAAAATCCGGAGAAACCTCTGATACGTATACTGATACCTCGGTAGGCAAGAATTCCCATGCTTACTATTATGTGGTTCCTGTCATAGGCGGCGAAAAGCCTGATCGGGCATCAAGGATTATAGCTACAGAACCTAGGCCCAGTGATGATAGTTCCATATTGGGTGCTATATCATCATCCACCAACAGCGTAATAGACGGTAAACCGGCAGTATATGGCAGGGATGGCAGTATAGGTGCTGACGGATACTTGTTTTATTATAGGAAAAAGGGTGTTTCTGCATGGCAGGAGACGGATGCGGAAATGAGTAATTATTCCTCGGATGAAAAGATGTGGTATTTTTATAAGGAACTTCTGTCGGCCGGATATTACGATATTAAAATAAAGCCATATTTCATAAATATGTATGGGGAGCGTAAATATGGCGGAGAGACAGAGGGTTCATTGATCATAAAATATCCTGCTCCTTCCAACATTTCATCCACATACGACGGGACAGAAAAAACATTGACAATATCATGGGATCCGGTTGAGGGTGCGCCGGGATATAAGATATATAACCCTAAAACCGGAAATACAAATACATATCTGACTTTGGGTACAACGACTGATGGTATATGTACCTTTACTACATCATATGTATTAACTACATCTCCATCAATTCAGGAAAAACTGGTGGATAATACGAAGTACAAATTTTATATTTATGTGTATGATCCCGGTATCAAAAAGTCAGATGGCAAGGATGAATATAGTTGGAATTATGCTGAAGAAGCAGAGTATGAGGCAGAGACAAACGCAAAACCGTCTCTTATGAGTTCTGACTTCATTTTTACAGTCAATAAAGCTGTTTATGATGGAAATCCTCATGGAGCTTCGGTAAATTCTGCTATTGCAGATGTAGCGGATAGTGACATAAGTATATATTATAAGAAAGAAGGAAGTGAGGAAGTATGGTCTGTACAGCAGCCTTCGGAATCGGGAACATATGCAGTAGCAATAGATGTTGAGTCTACAATTGGGTATTCGTCGGCTATAAAGCTGACTGATCCGACATGGAAATTCACAATCGATAAAGAAATGCTATCTTATAGCACAAAGCCCGCTGCTAAGTCCGAGCTTATTTATTCAGGACTGGATTATGAACTCGTGACAGCAGGAGCGGCTTCAGGCGGAACACTTCAATATGCTATAGGTACAGGTGATTCTGTAGAGCCTGAAACAGGATGGAGCGAGGATGTACCTTCAGGCATGAACGCAGGCACGTATTATGTTTGGTACAGGGTGACAGGCGATGATAATCATGAAGGTCTTGAAGCAAGTTGTGTTAAGGTAGTGATAGCTCCGAAGTCCATAGAAGGGGCTGTTATAGAACTGAAGAATGACGGACTTGCTTACACAGGTGAAGAACAGAGTATTGAAATATCAGGCATTAAACTTGGAGAAACAGTGCTTGTTGCAGAGTCTGATTATACAGTAGCTGAAGGACTTTCCGGAACAGATGCAGGGAATTACATTCTGAAAGTTACCGGAACGGGCAATTACACCGGAACAGCCGAGACTGAATGGAGTATATCTGAGCCTGAAATAACGGTAGTATTTGGTGATGTGAATGAAGACGGTGATATTAACGCAAAGGATGTCACACAACTCAGACGTTATCTGGCAGGTGGCTGGAATGTTACCATCAACATGGCAAATTCAGATGTGAATGGTGATGATACAGTAAATGCAAAGGATGTTACACAACTCAGACGTTATCTGGCAGGTGGCTGGAATGTAACTCTCGGTAAAACAAACTAACCCTTTCTCTTGAGGGGACATGCGTATTATGGATCATAAATATATCCACAGGAGGAATCAAAATATGAAAAAGAAATTTAAACATAACACAATACTGGCAAAGCTACTTTGCATAATGCTTGCTATAAGCATGCTGCCATGCTTTGTAACTAATGCAGAAGCTGCTGAAACAGGAGCAGATACCGTAGGTGATGTCGATGGAGACGGAAGCATTACACCAAAGGATGTTACTAAACTTAGACGTTATCTGGCCGGTGGCTGGAGTGTCGATGTAGCTACGGAGGATGGAGATGTAGATGAAGATGGAGCAATTACACCTAAGGATGTTACGAAGCTCAGACGATATCTGGCAGGTGGTTGGGAGATATCCTTACCAGCCTTATTTAACTCATCCGTAAAAGTGGGAGAGATTACATTCCCGTTACGGACATCGTGGACCGCTTATATGGCACCTGCTTCACAGGGCAACGGAGTTTACTTAGCAGCATATATGACATCTAATATGCAGATTTATATGTATGAATCTGTAGCAGTTCCCGAGAAGGATTTCAAGGAGGCTGTTTCTTCTAAGGCAAACTTCGAATACATCGGTCAGATGTTTGTTGATGAGTTAGCAAAGCAGGCTGGCGCAACCAATCCTAAGGTTGAGGTTTTTGATGAGGGTGGCGTTACATATGGTAAGACAACCGGTTCAGGTAATGTTCAGGGTATAAATATGTCATTCGCAATTTACTTCAAGCTTCAGGATAATAGCTTCATAGTAACTATGGCTATGGAAATGAACAGCAGCATCTCAGAGGAATCTGATGCAATAGCATTTGAGGCATGTAAAGCAGCAAAAAAATAATTTAATTAAACTCCGCGAATATGGTTCTACCGTATCCGCGGAGCTTTTTATCCCTAAAGGAGGGGCAGATCATGACAAATCTACTACCGGGTAAACCCAATACCGAATCCGGCAAGGATTATGAGAACATGTTTTTTGAGGAAATCACCAAACTCACTTCGGGTGAGGTCGGTGTATTGGAAGAGAGACTTAAAAACCTGAAGGAATCAATAATGGTTTTCAAGGAGCAGTACGACGAAGGCGATTACGAAGTAGCACCGCTTATCGACAATGCATCTAACGAAGCACGGCATACCGTGGACGAGATCAGGACAGCAAAGAAAAGAGGTTCGAAACCTTATTTCGGGCGTATTATCTTTGATAATGATTCCGTGTATATAGGAAGAACCGGTATCAGGCGGAATCAGACAGAGATCCTGGTTGCTGACTGGAGAGCTCCGATATCAAATGCCTATTACGAAAACGGATTGGGGGAAATAAGCTTTAAAACCCCTGACGGTGATGATGTAAATATCAATGTCACTCTGAAAAGAACCTTTGACATAAGTGACGGTAAGCTGGTCGATTACTATGATTCCGAAGCAGCCGCAGATGATGAACTGCTCAACAAATACCTGGCAAAGAACAAGCAGGCGGTCCTGAACGAAATCATTGCCACTATCCAAAAGGAGCAGAACGACATCATCAGAATGTCACCAAAGCACAATCTGATAGTACAGGGAGTGGCAGGCTCAGGTAAAACCACCGTCGCCATGCACAGGATTTCCTACCTTTTATATAATTACGGAGATATTTTAAAGCCGGAAGCCTTTTACATAATAGGCAGTAACAAGATGCTGCTGAAATATATTACCGGTGTTCTGCCGGATCTGGGTGTGGCCGGATTCGGACAGATGACCATGGAGGAGCTTTTCACAAGGCTGATGTATACTGACTGGGATCATTTCAGATACTGTATAAGAGAGACAGATACCACTGACCCGGCGGCAGCCCGAAAGGGTACCTCTGAGTTTTTCAATAAACTTAAAAGTTACTGTGATGCTTATGAATGGCAGGCCATAAAAACAGATGATATTATACTCGACCCCAACCAATTTACCGAAGGATTTGAAAATGATATATCGGGCATATACGACAGACGTGATAATCCCACCGGTAGAAAGGGAGGACCTGTATGTCTGCTGCGAGGTTCGGCTATAAGGAAATATATAGAAGCCAATCCTCAGTTTTCGGTACAGACCAAAATAAATTTCTTAAATAAAGAATTAAATGAAAACCTTGAACAGGAGATGGCATCTAAAGGGATGTCCTATACCGAAAAAGAGAAAAAAGCCATCAGAAAAGTATACAAATGCTATCTTGGAGGTCAGGAGTTCAAGGGTTCAATCTATAAAATTTATGATGATTTTATAAATTCTCTGGAGGGTAACGAAGATTTTAAGCCTACATATAAATATGAGGAAAGAGAGATTACCTGGAAAAAGAAATTGTCAAACGAGAAAGCAAAGGTAAAGATTACCGAATACGATGTATATGATCTGGCAGCACTTGCATACATACATCACAGAGTAAATGAGACCGAAGTCATAAGTGAGGCGAATCACATAGTAATAGATGAGGCTCAGGACTACGGAATGATGGCATATATGGTGCTTAATGAATGTGTCCATGACTGCAAATACACGATAATGGGCGATGTTTCCCAGAATATCCGGTATTCCTCGGGCTTAAATGACTGGCAGGAGCTCCGGAACCTTTATCTGCCAAACGAGTATGATGCATTTATGATGCTCAGGAAAAGCTACAGAAATACAATTGAAATTTCTGATTTTGCGACAGATATCCTGAAACACGGTACCTTTGAAATATATCCGTGCGAACCCATTATAAGGCATGGGGAAAAACCGTCCTTTATAAAGGATACTGCCGATAAATTGCCGGACAGGATCGCAGAGCTATGTAAGGAATATAAAAAGGAAGATTTTTTCTCCATAGCTATTGTCTGCAGGAATAGGAAACAGGCGGACGAATTAAAGGCTAAGTTAAAGGATAAAGTGGAGCTGGTTGATACCGATGATGAAAATGCCGAATACGGTCAGGGCGTCATGGTGCTTCCGGTAAATCTGACAAAAGGTCTTGAATTTGATGCGGTCATCCTTTATGAACCCGACGAAAAGTCCTACCCTTGTGACAACAGTCATGTAAAACTCTTATATGTAGCAGCGACAAGAGCACTCCACAGATTATGCATAGTACATTCAGGCAAGCTTTCAGAACTGTTTTCAAATGATACTGACCAACAGTCTGCCTCATATTTTGCAGAGGAGAAGCATGTAAAAGTCCTTTCCAGAGAGGAAATGCGAAAGGCTGAGGATGAGAGAAGAAACTTTATGGCAGCAGAAGAAAATCTCTCCAAAGAAAAAGTCCTGACGGAAGCTGCCAGAAGGACAAAAGAATATCTAGCCAAGCGTACCGGTGCCTCAAGAACTGACGGCACTTCAGAGGAGCTCATGCGTAGGGACGCCGAGTCTAAGAAAAACACTCAGGCATCAGCTAAGAGCTCATCCGCTAAGTCATCAGGCAACAGTAAAACTGCTGCATCGGGTAAAGCTATAGGAGATTTTCTATCAGAAGTACCGGCAGAGCTTATCAAGCCTTC
>JAEEVK010000073.1 GCA_016287095.1 Lachnospiraceae bacterium | reverse complement strand
GACCCGGTACTGACTATGAAAATGTACTGGTAAAGGATGAAAAGGCAATCCTTGTAAAGGATCAGGCCGTTACCATCCTCGGAGAAAAGGACGGCTGGTATCATATCACAGCAAAGATAAACAAAAAGAAGGTTGAGGGTTATTCCTCGGCTGAATTTATCACAGTTACAAAAGGCAAGGTTGTAAACGAGAATGAGCTGCCTACCGTTTCACCTGAGGTTTCAGAGGCACCTACCCCTTCTGCCGAGCCGGATGTAACCGATACTCCCAAACCCACCAAGGAACCCGGCGGGGATACCCCTTCACCCACAGAAAATCCCGGAATGACAGATATTCCTCAGGATACACCGTTCCCCACAGAGATGGTGAATCCACTTCCTGAGGGCGCAACCGTTACGGATGACGGAAAGATATTTGACAGCGAAGGCAATGAATTTGAACTTGTAGGAAATAAGTACTCTTCAAAGTATAATCTAATGGGTATTGTTACTGCAGACCTGTTAAACTTCAGAGTCGGCGCGGATGTTAACAGCAATGTCCTGGGAGTACTCAATAAGGATGCTATAGTGTATCTTGTAGGCTCTACTGCCAATTTCCAGGAGATAAACGGTGAAGAAAGAGCTGTTAGATGGTACAAGATAATGACACTGGTTGACGGAGAGCTCCAAAGGGGCTATGTAATGTCTGACTATGTAAGACTCAATTACAGTACTCCTTATACAGTAACAACCAAGTATTCAAAGCAGGTTTTAAAGCCCAATCCTGTGTCGGGCGGCAAGAATGTAAAGACTTCAACCGGGACAAAAGTAAAACTGGCCAAAAAGTCAAAGATCAAGATACTGGCTGAGATACAGACCGAAACCGGAAAGTGGTTTTATGTACAGGGAACCTATAAAAATGAGACCGTGACCGGCTGGATCCCGGAGGCCAGGATCAAGTTTGAGAGCAATGCAAAGACGATTGAGATAAAGACATACAAACAGAAAGAAAAGGTAGCGGTAGTTACAGTAACTGAGGCTCCTCCGCTTACTTTGACACCTACTTCTGAACCTACCGGAGGACCTGCTCCTACAGGCATTGAGGTAATAGGTGATCCTGATGTAAGTACAACACCTGAACCTACACCCACACCTCCGCCCAAGGAGAATGTGGAGAATCCCAATGCGGTGATCAAGGATGCAGCAGCATTGTCGGTTAAGACTGAGCCGAAGTATTCAGCTCCGGCACTCTTTACGGATGATAAGGTACCGGTATTTGTATATTCCGGACAGGAAGTAAGAGTTATTGAAACATCATTTGATTCCGAGAATCTGTGGTGTAAGATAGAACTCAAATTTAACAACAGGGTTTATGAAGGTTATGTAAATTCAATATATATTGAAGCTGACCAAACAGTTAATCTATCAGGCAGCGGTGCCAATTCGGATGCTTCTGTTCTTTCATTTGAGGAGGCGCTGACTGCTGAGGGTTTTCCGGAGAGCTATAAGCCGTTTTTACGCGAGCTTCATGCACAGTATCCAAGCTGGATATTCAAAGCCTATAACACAGGCCTTGATTGGAACGATGCTGTAAAGAATGAATCTGTAGTTGGAGAAAATCTTATCCCAAATACAAAGAGCGTAGAATGGAAGTCCCTGGAGGCGGGTGCTTATAGCTGGAAGGATGACAAATTTACCGTCTTTGACGGTTCTTCGTGGGTTACCGCCTCCAAGGAAGCCATAAGCTACTATATGGACCCGCGAAATTTTCTGGATCACGAAAGTATCTTTCAGTTTGAAGTATTAAATTATAATCCTTCTTATCAGAACAAAGAAGGCATAGCAACTATCCTAAAGAATACAGCCATGAACGGTACATCATATACCTACACTGATGAACTCGGGATTGAGAGAAGCATTTCTTATGCGGATACCTTTGCCATGGCTGCCGAGTATTCGGGTGTAAGCCCATTGCACCTGGCATCAAGAGTAAAGCAGGAGGTTACTTTAGGAAAATCCGCTATGAGTAACAGTGTAACCGGTACTGTTTCGGGACTGGAAAACCTGTACAATTATTATAATATCGGAGCTTATCACAGCACAGAGGCCGGTGGTGCTATAGCAAACGGACTCCGTTTTGCAAGAGACGGCTCAAGCAGTGAAAGTCTGAATATGAAATGTCTGATCCCCTGGAATAACAGGTTAAGATCGATCATGGGCGGGGCTTTTTATATCGGAAACAACTATATAAACAGAGGACAGAACACAATATATCTCCAGAAATTCAATATGACCGGTAATTCCACATATAATCATCAGTATATGGCAAATGTGGAAGCGCCCTATTCTGAAGGTAAAAGAGTTTATGCGGCATATGAGAACCCTCAGGAAGTACCCATAGTATTTTCTATCCCGGTATATCTGAATATGCCCGAAACTCCGTGTGGAGTGCCTCAGAAAGCATATAATCCCAACAACTGGCTTAAGACCTTAAAGCTTTATGATAAAAACGGCGATACATTATCACTGACTCCTACCTTCTCGGTTACAAAGGATCAGGAGTACAATCTTATCGTCGGATACGATACCGACTACATAAAGTTAAATGCCACAACCGTAAGCTCTCTTGCAACCATACTCAGCGAGGAATATACATATCCCCAGGTAGGCGAGAACAGGGTTGTCATCAGGGTACAGGCTGAAAACGGTGATATAAGAGAGTATGTTATAAATATAATAAGAGAGCAGTATGTGGAACCCACACCTACTCCTACACCTGAGGTAACGGAGACTCCTACAGAGACTCCTACTGAAATACCTACAGATGTGCCGACAGTGACGGAAATTCCTACAGAAGCACCCACTGAGACACCTTCGGAAACAGAGGTTCCTACGGGGACAGAAACTCCGGTTGAAACTCCCACAGAGATGCCTGTAGTGACGGAAGCTCCTACGGATACACCGGCAGCAACAGAGACTCCTACTGAAACACCTACAGGGACGGATATACCTACAGCGACTCCTGAAGAGGTTGTGGGCGAGCCGATGTGAGATCTTAAAGATTCTTCACTGTGTTCAGAATGACAAAGTAAAACAGAATTACAAAATAAAACAGAGTAAGAAGACAATATGTAATCAGAGAAAAAGAAAGGCGGTGGCGGCTGCATGGATAAGAAGCGATTTTGCATATTCATGCGGACAGTCTGCCTTTCTGTTCTTTTTATGATGGTAATTGGTATTACGAGAGTAAGTGCATCGAGTGCCGACATAGTAATTTCCTCTGATAAAGAGATTTATACAAAAGGGGATTATGTCGATATATATATCGATATCGAGGCAGAAGTACTGCCCGGAGATTTTGAGGGGTATTTACTTTATTCGCCCGATATATTAGAATATGTATCGGGTCCTGAACTGGCTACAGGCGGTGAGGGCATTATAAAACTGAGTGACAGCGTTTCTTCATCCACCAGGAATACAAGAAGATATTCACTTAGGTTTAAGGCGGTATCTACAGGCGAGTCAACAGTTACACTGAGAGAGACTCCGGAGCTCTACGAGTTTGAAGAGGGATATTTGATGTCCGTCTCGGTAAATGAGATGGTTGTAAAGGTTGAAGCCGCAAAGAATGCTTCCTCGGATAATTCACTTTCCGTATTGAAGATCAGCCCGGGAGTTTTATCACCCGGTTTTTCTAAAACAATAAAAGAATACGAAACAACCGTAGAAGAGGATGTCGAGAAACTCGTAGTAAGCGCTGCAGCTTCGGATGTCAATGCAGATGTTGATGTGAGCGGCGGAAAGAAGCTTGAGTACGGCGAAAACAGGATAGAAATAAAGGTTACTGCCGAAAACGGGGAAAGCACGGTTTATATCATAAAGTGTTTTAGAAAAGGCAAGCAGAGCGATGATGAAGATAACCGGGATGATATAACTGATGAAGGCGACACGGGTTCAAATCCGGGGGAAAACAGCGAAAATCCAACAGGCCCTGCAGGCAGGGAAGATCAAGAAAACGGAGAAATAAAATCCGGTATAAAGGCTGTAAATGACGGAAATACTGTCAGGATATTCACTGATAATGAGTATGAGCTTGTAACAGATGTCTCGGACATTGAAATACCCGACGGATACAGTAAAACCTCGATGGTTATCGATGGTATAACCATACCGGTTTATTTCAACGATGAATCGGACGGGCTTATGCTCCTGGTACTTAAAAACAGTAACGGAAAGACAGCACTTTACAATTATGACAGGACCGAAAAAACCATCCAGAGATATATGGAAAAAAATACAGAGACTACCGTAAAGCATGTGATGACCGATTCCATAGAGGCTCTGGATTTGGCAAACAGTTATGAAAAGAGCTTGAGTACCATGACTCTCATCATCGCAGTTTTGAGCGGTATTTCCATGGCTCTGCTGATAGTGGTGATCAGGATGACGCTGAAAAACCGCGGAGACGGTAATGATTTATAAATTTGAAAATGAGGTACAAATATGTTATGTGATATATGCCAGACACGTCAGGCAAAGATATTTTATACGGAGATAGTTAACGGACAAAAGAAAGAGCAGCATCTCTGTGAGCAATGCGCTTCGGAATATACTGCTGTGCCGATAAACGATATATTGGGAGGCCAGGGCCTTTCATCGATAGGCAGCATCCTTTCCGGAATATTGAGCAGTTATTCCAAGGCAAAGGGTAAGAGCCTGCCGAGTGAGAAACGCGGTGAGACAACCTGTCCGGAGTGCGGCACATCAGAATCCGAGTTTCTAAAGACAGGCAGGACCGGATGTCCTGTTTGCTACAATGTTTTCCGTGATATGATCGCAAAGAATTTTAAGACCATGCAGGGCGGTATGACGCATACCGGTAAGGAGCCTGCATTTGCAAAATTCATCCAGATAGATGAGGCTCCGGTAACAGAAGGAAAGAATTTTGCGGGCAATTTAGAGCAGACTTTGAATCTGGATCCTGACGATGAAATGATCGAGATTACAGAAAATAAGAGCAAAAAGAAAACAGCGGCAAAGGAGCCTTCTGCAAAAACACCTGCATCAAAGGATAAGAATGCAGATAAACTGGAATCGCTCAAGCAGAAACTGAAGAATGCCATTGCCGAAGAGGACTACGAACTGGCGGCAAAGCTAAGGGATGAAATAAAAAAAATAGAAAAGACTGAAAAACCTAAGAAGCCGGTAAAAGGAACCGAAACTAAAAAGAGTAAAGGCCGGACCGGATCAAAGAAGAAGTCTACGGAGAACTTATGAGAAAAAGAAGAAATAAATGGTACTACGATCCGAATGCATACCACGAGGTGGTACTGTCAGGGTCTGTTATGCTGGCACGGAATTTTGCCGATTATAATTTCCCTGCAAAGCTCGGAGCTGAGGATGCCACTAAAGTAGTCGAGGAGCTGAGGGGATATACCGCAGAGCTTGGCGCTAAAATGGGTGGAGAATATTACTCATGCAGGATGGAAAAGCTTTCGAACGTTGATAAGGATGCTCTGATAGAAAGCCATGCCATCACTCCGTCACTCAAAAGGAAAAAAGAGCCTGCCGGACTTATACTTTCAGAGGATGAAAGCGTGAGCATTATGATCAATGATGAGGATCATGTTCACATCCAGGCTATAAAGGCCGGATACAATCTGAAAGAAGCATTTAAGACGGCAAACATCATAGATGATTTCATAGATTCCAAGAAACCGTATTGTTTCAGTGATAAATACGGATATCTGACTTCGCGTCTGCAGGATGCGGGGACGGGACTTCATGCGTCATATATGCTGTCACTGCCCGGTATTACCATGAGCGGAAAAGCGGATGCACTGCAGGAGGAAATATCCAGATTTGACGTAAACCTGAAGGGAATATACGGTGAGGGTTCCAAGAGTGCCGGTTTTATTTTCCAGGTATCAAACAGAAAGACCCTGGGTATGAGCGAAAGTGAGATACTTGAAAACCTGGAACAGGTCACCGCACAGATAGTTGATATTGAGAGAAGACTGCGCCGAGAGGTGTTAAAAAACATCGGACTTGAGCTGAAGGACAGGATTTACCGTTCATACGGAGTTCTCAGATATGCTAAAAACCTGCCGCAGAAGGATGCGATGGTGCTTTTGGCACAGCTTAAGTTTGGATGCGACCTTGGCATTATAAGTGTAAAGGGCGGGGGCAATGCCCTGCATAAACTGATGATAGAAACGCAGCCCGGCAACCTTCAGACATGCCTGAAAAAGACAATGGGCAGTGTCCAGAGGGACGAGCAGCGCGCGAAATACCTTAATGAACATCTACCGGAACTTATATTAACGGAAGAGGACGGAACGGAGGATTAAGTTTTGTACGAGAAATTTACAGAGGCAGCGAGACAGGTAATGAAGACTGCGGAGGAAATCTCCGAGCAGCTCGGCCACAACTATATGGGTACCGAGCATATCCTGATCGGTCTGCTTGATACGGAGGGAGTAGCCTCCAAGATACTTGTAACCAACGGCCTGGACAAGGAAAAGCTGATGGAGCTCATAGACCAGCTCATTGCTCCGGACGGCAAGGTTGGGTTTGCAGAGATCAATAATATTACCCCCAGAGCCAGAGGTGTAATAGCAAAGAGCTACGATGTGGCAAAGCGCTTTAAGAGTGCACAGGTCGGTACCGAGCATCTTTTACTTTCACTGATCACGGAAAGTGACTGTATAGCCATCAGACTGCTCAATACCATCGGTATCGATCTGAGAAAAATATACACCGACTGCCTGGCAGCCATGGGTGTAAATCCCCAGGAAGTAAAGATGAATTCTCCTAAGGGCAGGGCAGAAAAAGGTGCAACCCCTGTACTTGATAAGTATTCAAGAGATCTGACCAGGCTGGCAGCAGACGGAAAGCTCGACCCTGTCGTAGGACGTGAGGAAGAGATAAGACGTGTTGTACAGATACTTTCAAGGCGTACTAAGAACAACCCCTGTTTGGTCGGCGAGCCCGGCGTAGGTAAGACTGCCATAGTGGAGGGCTTGGCTCAGAGGATATCAGAGGGTGATGTACCCGATACTGTAAAGAATAAAAGAGTGGTTACACTGGATCTTTCAGGTATGGTCGCAGGTTCAAAATACCGTGGTGAGTTTGAGGAAAGAATAAAAGCCGTAATTAACGAGGTAATCAACTCAGGTGATGTAATCCTTTTCCTGGACGAGCTCCATACCATAATAGGAGCCGGCGGAGCTGAAGGTGCGCTGGATGCTTCAAATATCCTAAAGCCCTCACTGTCACGCGGTGAGCTGCAGCTGATAGGTGCTACTACCAGAGAGGAATACAGAAAATATATAGAAAAGGACGCTGCACTGGAGCGCCGTTTTCAGCCTGTGGATGTGGATGAGCCTACATTGGAGGAAGCGCTGATCATCCTTAAGGGACTGCGCCCTGCATATGAGGCACATCACAAGGTAACCATTACCGATGATGCCTTAAGTGCTGCCGTAAAACTGTCCTCAAGGTATGTAAACGACAGATTCCTGCCCGATAAGGCCATAGACCTGATGGACGAGGCGGCATCCCGTGTAAGGCTGGATGCTTTTTCGGATTATCCTGAAAAGAAAAAGGCTGAGGATAAGCTAAAGGCTTTAGAGAAGGAAAAGGAAGAGGCAGTAAAAAACGAGGAATTTGAGAAAGCCGGTACCATAAAGAATAAACAGAACAGATTAAAGAAAGAAATCGCAAAGATAGAGGAAGAAATGACAAAGGCCCGTGAAAACCAGGCTTTGTTTGTGACGGATGAAGATATCGCCGCAGTCATTTCAAGCTGGACAAAGATACCCGTTAAAAAGCTTGAAGAGGAAGAAAGCGAGCGCCTGAGAAAGCTCGAAGAAATCCTGCATAAGCGTGTTGTAGGCCAGGAGGAAGCGGTAACAGCTATAGCTAAAGCTATCCGCAGAGGCCGTGTGGGACTAAAGGATCCTAACAGACCTATCGGGTCGTTCTTATTCTTAGGACCTACCGGTGTAGGTAAGACGGAGCTGTCAAAAGCACTGGCAGAAGCAGTTTTCGGCACGGAAAACTCCATGATCAGAGTTGACATGTCCGAGTACATGGAAAAGCACAGTGTATCCAAGATGGTCGGTTCACCTCCCGGATATGTGGGATATGATGAGGGGGGGCAGCTGAGCGAGAAGATAAGGAAGAACCCTTATTCTGTAGTGCTTTTTGACGAGATAGAAAAGGCTCATCCCGATGTGTTCAATATCCTGCTGCAGGTGCTCGATGACGGTCATATTACCGATGCTCAGGGCAGGAAGGTAAGCTTTAAGAATACCATTATCATTATGACCTCCAATGCGGGAGCTCAGAACATCATCGCTCCGAAGACCCTGGGATTTGCAGGCGAGCAGGATGATAAGGCCAACTATGAGAGAATGAAGAACGGTGTAATGGATGAGGTTCGCCGTATATTTAAGCCCGAGTTCTTAAACCGTATCGATGAGATCATAGTATTCCATTCTCTGACTCGCGAAAACATCAGGGATATAGTATCCATAATGTTTAACAGGATAGCTAAGAGAGCTCTGAGCGAGCTGAATATCAAGCTCAAATGTGATGATGCGTTTGTGGATCATATCGCAGAAAAGGGCTTTGATGAGAAGTATGGTGCTAGACCCCTGAGACGTGCCATCCAGAATGAGGTTGAGGACAGGATGAGCGAGGAGATACTCGCCGGAAACATCAAGTCCGGAGACAGCGTCACCATCGGCTTTGATGCGGCAAAGAAGGAGACTACCTTTAAACGCAGGACAGGAAGAGCTGCAAAATAAGGATGTGTACGGCAGATTATAAAAATAAAATAAATTAAAAAATAATAGTGGAAAAATTGGAAATTTTTTGATAGAATAATTTTGGGATAGTATATTTAAAATATCACCTAAAATTTCAGGAGGATACTATGGAAGTCGTTAAGTCATTGATTCAGAGTGAGAAGGATGGGACGCTTAGTTTTGGTGATTTTTCTTTGAAGGAGAAGCAGAAGAAATCAGATTTTAAGCATGACGGAGATTTATATAAGGTTAAGTCGTTTAACGAGATTACCAGATTAGAGAGAAACGGAGCTTTTGTTTATGAGTCTGTTCCGGGTACAGCTGTTTTCAATCTCAAGGTTTCGGACAAGGAGATTGATTTCAGTCTGACAGGAAAGGGCGATATACAGATCACTATGGAGTTGCAGGCTGAAAAGGATTACGAGGTAATCGTTGCAGGTGACAGCCTGGGTGTTATGAAGACCAATCTGGGCGGTAAGCTCACTTTCAGCGTTGAGGCTGATGAGACATCCAAGAAGGATGTTAAGATCGTAGAGAAATAATATGTTGCTTTATGCGGCTGTTTTAGGGCAGCCGCATACTTTATAGAGGATGTAATGGCAAAGCAAAAGAGTATTTTTTTCTGTAAGGAATGCGGTGCCGAGTCCCCGAAATGGCTGGGACAGTGTCCTGCCTGCAAAGCATGGGACAGTATGGTTGAGGAGCCGGTGGCACCAAAGAGCAAAGCTGTAAAATCACAGGCCGGATCCGGTCTTTTAAAGAAAGCTGTGCCGGAAAAGCTTTCACAGATAGAGGCACACACCGATACAAGGATTGTTACAGGTATAGAGGAATTTGATAGAGTACTTGGGGGAGGGATAGTTGATTCCTCCCTTGTTTTAGTTGGCGGTGATCCGGGCATAGGTAAGTCAACACTCCTGCTACAGGTATGCAAGGTACTGGTCGGGATGAAGCTGGATGTCCTGTATATCTCAGGCGAGGAGAGTGTTCATCAGATAAAGATGAGGGCTGACAGACTGGGTAAGTTTGACGGGGAACTGGAACTGCTTTCGGAGACATGTCTGGACAACATAGAAGAGATCGTGATAGAGAAAAAGCCCAGAGTGGTAGTAGTGGACTCCATACAGACCATGTTCCGTGAGGATATTGCAGCATCTCCCGGCAGTGTGAGCCAGGTAAGAGAAACAACCGGAGCTCTGCTCAGACTTGCCAAGGGCTATGGAGTGACCATTTTCATAGTTGGCCATGTTACTAAGGAAGGCGTTGTGGCCGGACCTAGAGTGCTGGAGCATATGGTGGATACTGTGTTGTATTTTGAGGGGGACAATTCCTCCGATTACAGGGTGCTCCGTGCTGTTAAAAACAGGTTTGGGTCTACCAATGAGGTTGGTGTTTTTGAGATGAGGGGTAACGGTCTCCGTGAGGTCAGGAATCCTTCTGAGTATATGCTGGCAGGGACTCCTGTGGGGGAACCGGGTTCTGTCATAACGGCTACGATAGAGGGTACCAGACCCATCATGCTGGAGATACAGGCTCTATGCTGTCAGACAGCGCTCAATATCCCCAGGCGTACTGCCGTGGGTATCGATTACAACAGGGTTAATCTGTTACTTGCGGTACTGGAGAAAAAGCTGGGGCTTAAGCTTTCGTTCTGTGATGCTTATGTAAATGTGGCAGGCGGTATGCGAGTTAATGAGCCGGCTTTGGATCTGCCGATAGTGATGGCTTTGCTTTCGAGTTATACGAATAAGCCGTTGGGGGAGAAGACCATCTGTTTTGGTGAGGTTGGACTGACCGGAGAGATAAGAGGTGTGTCGCAGGCGGAGCAAAGAGTTGCTGAGGCTAAGCAGCTGGGGTATGAGACCGTGATCCTGCCGAAGGTTAATGCGAAGGCGGCATCTTCTGTAGGCCTGAAAATTGTCGGAGTGGGGCATATTTCGGAACTAATGAGACTGTTTTAGAAGTACTGGGACGGACAGTCGCATATCAGTACGCTAAAAAACCGGAATCGCTCGCAGTAATATGCTAGTCACCTCCATAGGTATCTTTCTCTCGGACGCTTGCAATCGTGAGTCCGCCTGATGCCGGACGCCCTTGTGCTGCGCTCAAAACTCGATTTGGATAATCGAGTTTTGCCTCGTCAAGATACCTCTGTAGGTGAAGCATATTAAACTGCTCGCTTTATGTTTTTTATCGCACTGATATGCGCCTGTCCTGCGCTGTAGTGTACTATATAGTCAGCAGCTTTAGCAATGTAGATCTGTCATTCTGAGCGCAACGAAGAATCTTATGTGATTGGGTTGAAAGATGGCAGGTCTGCTGCCCATTATAATATATAGTTAGTAGTAAAATATGGAGAGAGTGGAAACGTAGATATGGTTAAAATAAAGAAGAAACCGATTGTTATTTCCATAATAATATTAGTTGTTTTGATCGTGCTGTTCATAGGGTTCAAGCTCCTGGTTAAGGTTGGAAATCCGAAGTATTTTTACAATTATCTGCACGACGCGGCGGGGAGTTTGGCGGTGGAGTCGTATTCATCTAATGCCAAGGGTGCGGATGATGGCAGGGCTAAGCCTACGGAGAATACCGATCCGAACTTGAGAGGTGTTGTTCAGAGGATAGAGGTTGATGGGCAGGAGGTTTCATCATATGAGAGGGCTGAAAGGATTCTTTTTGATGATGAGCTGCTTAATTCTATTTCAGATATCCCGGGCATGATTACTTTCAGAGGTAATTATTCGAGGTCAAAGTCTTCTACAGGAACGGCTTCGGTTAAGAAAGAAAAGTTTGCTGAGAATAAGTGGACATACGGTACCGGCAAGATTTTAAAGAGTAACGGTGTTGATTACTGGTCCGGAAACGGTTGGACAGGGCAGCCGCTGCTTGCTAAGTGGAGCAAGGAGACCAAGGCTGTTATGAACATGAATGATAATGCCAAATCTAAGGATGGTCTGATAGAGGTTATTTATCCGGGTATGGATGGCAGTATTCATTTCCTGGATATGGAGACAGGTGAGGAGACCAGACCTGAGATTTATGTCGGTATGACTTTTAAGGGTACGGCTTCTCTTTATCCCGATGGGAAAACTCCATTGCTTTTCTGTGGATCGGGAGATGCTCAGACAGGTCCTTTCGGTGAAAATGTCTCACAGAGGTTTTATGTTTACTCTCTGATAGATGGCAAGCTGCTTTATGAGGGCGGATATAATGATGATTTTGCTCCTCGTGTATGGCATGCTTATGATAGCTCGCCGGTGATCGATCCCGTGACGGATACTCTGATCTATCCCGGAGAAAATGGTGTGATCTACACCATGAAGTTAAATACGGAATATGAGGAGAGTACCGGAAGCTTAAGTGTTAATCCTTCTGATATAGTTAAGTTTACATTTGATATCCCTGAAAAGTATGCTGAGGGCGGTACTCTGTGGGGCAGCGAGAGCAGTGCTTGTGTATGGAACGGTTATCTGTTTATCGGTGACAACGGTGGCTCGATATACTGTCTGGATTTAAACACCATGAAGATGGTATGGATTAATGATGTAGCTGAGGATATCAATTCTTCACCGGTGTTTGAGACGGACGGAGGAAATCATTATCTGTACGTGGCAACAACTTTGAAATATGGTTATAATTCCCACAATATGGGTAAGGCTTCCATATACAAGCTGAATGCCGTAACCGGTGAGATTATCTGGAGAAAGCCGTATGAGGTGCATACCGTAAAGGGTTATGCTGGCGGTGTTTTATCAACGGGTGTACCGGGAACAGGTCTGGTTTCTGATTATATTTTCTACTCGGTTTCAAAGACTCCGGACTTAGAGGGTGGTTATCTTGTGGCTCTTGATAAGCGCACGGGCGAGGAAGTATGGAAAAAGAAGCTTGAGATGTATTCCTGGAGTTCAACTATTCTATTTACATCTGAGCAGGGCAAAAGTTATCTGATACAGGGCTGCCAGAACGGTGACCTGCTGCTCATAGATGCGAAAACAGGAGATACTTTAGATTCACTGAATTTCGGATCGGGTATAGAGGCTACTCCGGCACTGTATGGAAACAGGCTTGTGCTTGCTACCAGAAGTGAGAAGATCATCGGAGTGAAAATCGAGTGATACGTAGAGGAATTATATGGAAACAAAAAATAAATTACTTACGGTTTTGGTTTGTTTCCTGATCCTGGTTTTATTAGCCGGAGTCGGGGCGTTTAAACCGAAACAGGCAAGCGGGAATATCAGTACCTCAGCGGATGACGGCGGTAACGGACAGATGCCGAAGATAAAGAAATTGGGCGGTGTTGAATGCAGGATGCCTGAAAACAGTGCTTTTGTGTTTTTTGGCAGCACCTTTGGCCTGAAGCTGTCGAGCTATAAGGCATATAAGAATTTTGACGAGGCTTTATGCTCGCTCAAATCAAAGGAAACAGATGCTGTCTGGGCATGTGATGTGAGTGCGGACTATCTGTTAAAGGTTAATGAAGGATTAAAGAAGGTTGATGCTGAGCTTACTTCTGATATCCAAAGGACCGATGCTCCGAGATTCAGTTTTGGAATGGCTTTAAAGAAGGACTCGGGCGAAAAATTAAGGGATGAGATTAATGAGGCCTTGAGTTCGATAAAGACTGACGGTACTCTGGATGATATCATTTCAAAATATGTGGATAATGCGGAATACTTTGAGACAGAGACAGGTAAAAAGGACCGCTTTTATCCCAAGAATATGAAAAATAAATCCGGGAACGGAACTATAAAGGTTGGTATAACCGGGGCTGTTCCTCCGCTTGAGTTACTGGATGAAGATATGGATCCCTATGGCTTTTGCGTGGCTCTGATGGATGAGATAGCCGGGAGGACTGGCAAAAAGGTAAAGTTTGTTTATATTGATAATGAGACGGCATTTACCTCTCTTGTGAGCGGCAGAGTGGATCTGATCTTTGCATATGGCAATAGCCCCACTACTACCGAGAGCAAACCGGTACATATTATGACGGACGGATATCTTGATATGCAGAGATATTATATGATACAAGTTGGCGAATAATACATGTTGAGTAAAGATTGATTTTTTGATCTTTCATCGGTGTTGAGCAGGCACGACATCGATGCGTACCATGCCTGCTAAGGTTCGATAAATGAAAAACTTTGTAAATAATATATTCAATGCGATTTCGGACAACCTGATCTCCGGCGGAGCATATTATCTGATAGCCAAGGCTGCTGTTGTCACGATACTGATCATACTGGTTGCATGGGTTATAGCGGGACTTGCCGGTATAGGTATCAGTTACCTGATGACCTATGAGAAAAAAGTGGTTTCGCGCATCGGCAGGGCCATAAGTTTTGTGTTCAGGAGTGTACCCGTGCTGCTTTCGGTATGGTTACTGCATTATTGTGTATTTGGCAGCAGTACTATGAGCGGCATCATAACGGCAGGCCTTTCGATAGGACTTTATGGAGCGGGACATCTGGCTGAGATCATTTCGGAGAGCGTTAAAAAGACTCAGTCCAGGATGCACAGCGGTATGAAGGATAAGCTTGAAAAGTTTTATTTCCGTATGGTAGTGCCACAGGCTTTGGAGGACTCGCTTTTCCAGGTGAAAAGACTGGCTATACAGCTCCTGCAGTGGACTACTGTCGCAGGTTATATTTCAGTAAATGATCTGACAGAGGTTATGTACGGGATAGGACACAGAACCATGTATCCGTTTTTCTCAATAGCATTTGCTGCTATTATCTATATGCTGTTGACGATAGTTGTGGAGTGCGTATTTAAGCTGATCGGGAAAAAATTAAAAACATCGATTAAGGGTTAATGACATAAACAGGTCATCCTGAGCGCAGCGAAGGATTTTATTAAGGCTTGCAAGATTTTCGTTTAGTGTAGGATGGTAGGTCTAAAGGATATAGTCATATGTAACAATATGTCCGGTTACTAAATTGGGAGGGTTTCATGAATAGAGAAGATATATTAAAAAAGGTTGACCATACTTTATTGGCACAGGGTGCTACATGGGAAGAGATAAAGGTTATCTGCGATGATGCCATAAAATATGGGACCGCCAGCGTATGTATCCCGGCTTCATATGTAAAGCAGGTGGCAGAGTATTTTGATAATGTAAGCGGAATTACACCTGCAGTGTGCACGGTCATAGGATTTCCGAATGGGTATTCAACCACAGCCACCAAGGTTTTTGAAACCGAAGATGCCATAAAGAACGGTGCTGATGAGATAGATATGGTCATCAACATCGGATGGGCAAAAGCAGGACTCTGGGACAGACTGGTGGAAGAGATCAGGGACATCAAGAAGGCATGCGGAGATAAGATCCTAAAAGTGATCATAGAGACATGCTTACTTACCGATGCGGAGAAAATCGAGATGTGCAGGGTGGTAACAAAGGCGGGCGCAGATTATATCAAGACATCTACCGGATTTGCAGGTGGTGGAGCAACTTTTGATGATGTTAAACTTTTCAAGGAGAATGTCGGAGCTGATGTAAAGATAAAGGCAGCAGGCGGGATTTCTTCATTTGAGGATGCCGAGAAATTTATCGAGCTTGGAGCAGACAGACTGGGTACAAGCAGGCTAGTGAAGATATTGAAGCAGGGGTGAAAGGGAACACCTCATCCGGCACTTCGTGCCACCTTCCCCTTGAGGGGAAGGCTTTTACAACATATGCAACCATATGAAATGAGATATAGCTGTATAGTATGTCTGTTATGAAGTTTGCAAAGAATTGGAGAAGAGAGGGAAGAAAAATGCGTACAGATTTAAAAGAAAAGAATACTCAGGTACCGTCTAATAACGTGCACAATTTCCTGGTTGCAGAGAGCTTGATCGACGAGCTTGTGAAAAGGGCGTTTGGTATGAGGCAGTATGCATATGCACCCTATTCGGGCTTTAAAGTTGGTGCGGCTCTCCTGGCAAAAAACGGGGAAATTTACGGGGGATGCAATATAGAAAATGCAGCATACGGACCCTCAAACTGCGCTGAAAGAACGGCATTTTTTAAGG
>JAEEVK010000072.1 GCA_016287095.1 Lachnospiraceae bacterium | reverse complement strand
TTCCTGAAGATGCTCTGAGTCAGTGGGCTCTCTGTCTACAAGCGTAAAGCCTAAGTCTGCCAGGTAGTCCATCCTCTTTCCCCAGGAAAGTATCTCTTCATCTGTATGAACAAGTGTAAATGCATGGAAGGTAACACCGCGCTCGGCGACTTCCTTTGCTCTGGATATATCAAGCCCCAGCGTACCCGAGACAAGATTACGCGGATTTGCATACTGCTCGTCCGGATTATCTATCATGCTGTTTATGGTATTAAAATCAGTGTAGGAAATGACAGCTTCACCGCGGACTACCAAATGTCCTTTGTCCTTTATATTTAACGGGTAGCCTTTGATATAATCAGCGAAATATGTGATATTGGTACCGGTGGTACCATTACCACGGGTCATGATCTTTGTGAGTTTTCCGTCATCATAGGTGAGTACCAGTGTGAGGCCGTCCATCTTCCATGACAGCCATAATGCACGGTCTCCTGCCCATTTACGTATGACGTTTACGTCTTTAGACTTAGCTAGCGAAAGAGCCGGGTACTCATGTGCCTCACGAGCACCGCTACCGACATTTTCCTCAGCTCCGGTCTTTACGGTGGGACTGTCGGGGAGTATGATACCGGTCTCTGCTTCCAGTGCTGAGAGCTCATCATACATTGCATCCCACTCATAGTTGCTCATTATCTCATCCCGGTCGTTGTAATATGCATCCGAGGCTTTGTTCAGTATTTCAACCAGTTCTTTTATACGATCTGATTTTTCCATTATACTAATTTGTTCTCCTTCAAACCATTAGGGTAGTCATCTCATTTTTATTACAATATGCCATGAAATATTATACCAAAAAAGTGAGATTTTATCAAGTTTTCTTACAAAAAAGAAGAACCGGATATATTGTTTAAAAGCGGTTCTTCAAAATCTTTTTCTGTATTAATCAATTCGTTTATGATTCTTCATATTCATTCAGGATGTCATAAGATGTTTCTTTATGAAATCCCTCTCGTTTTCTTTTACGAGATAATATAGATATGATTCAAGTACCATATCCTGCGGCAGACCACGTCCTACTATCTTAAAGTTACGATATCCCCTTTCGATATACAGGGGCAGCTTATCATTTCCTATAAAATGCGGCCGTTTCATAGCCTCTGCAAATGATGGTCTCGTCATCTTGTTGGTACACTCATATCGAGTATCCTTATCAAATGTCAGCTGCATCAGAGATTCATCTGCATAATGATCCTTACGTTTAGGGCAATGCGGGTAGCATATCTCATCAACGAGGAGCTCAAGCCTGTTTGCGTAGGGCTCGAGTGCCTTTAATGCAGGCTCATCGTAGTTTAAGTCGTAATCAAGAACTACTAAAGCATAATCTCCGTTCAGTTCTTTTTTTACATCTCCTAAATCAGTGATACGCTTGGTTGTTGAGGAAATAAAAGCAAAGCCTGATGTCGCTTTTCCAAACTCATCCATGTAACCGGCGTATCCGTTTTTTGTATATGATATTTTTTCGGTATCTGATACAGAGCCGTAGGTCTTTCTTAAATAATCACCCAGTACATCACGATTAACAAGCACCTGATTTCTACCGTTGTTTGCAAGCTCCATGATGAGATTGCAGTATGTATCATTTAAATGCTTTTCCTCTAAAAGGGAATTTGTCCAGGTAAATCTGACAGGTATACCGAGCTTGTTGTAGTTGTCAAGTACCAGCTTTATGTCCTTTTTGGACATTACGCCGAATACAGCTCTCCCACCATTCCATATAGCTCCGGGGAAGGTACCGTATACACTGCCGATCTCATAGCCCTCATGAAATTTTTCTGGATACTGCTTCATGAGTTTGATGAGCTTTGTATTCATTTTGAAGAAATAACAGAACCCGGGTAGGTGCCAGAATATTTTTTTCATTATGCGCCTCTTTTTCTATTTATTTAAATGCACAGGTGCGATGATGACACATTGTTCTGCCGAGCGCTTTCCAATTGATGTTTTCGCGCTCTTAGCACGCGCATTTTGCGTGCTGCGAAAATGTCAACGAGGATTTGCGTCAATCACAGCACCGGCCCTCTGATTGAAAAAACAAATTTCCAAGGTCTTCGCAAATCCTCGCAATTGCGCGAGGCAGAATTATGTGTCATTATCGCACCGTAATTTCAATCATATACCTATGGCCTCTACATCATATGGTGTAGCCTGATATACATAGTAATTTAACCAATTGGTGTACATTGTATTTGCATGAGCACGCCATGTAAGGAGCGGTTTTTGCTCAGGATCATTGTTTGGATAGTAGTTTTTAGGCATCTGGATATCCATGCCCTTTGCAAGATCTCTCTTGTACTCCTGATCGAGTGTCATCCTGTCATACTCGGGATGTCCGAATACAAATACCTGACGTCCCTCTTTTGCGAGTACCATGCATATGCCTGCTTCCGGTGAATCAGCCAGTACCGTAAGTCTGTCATCCGCCCATACCTCTTTGGGATCGATGGTTGTGTGACGGCTGTGAGGGATATAGAAAATATCATCAAACCCACGTACAAAAGGCTCTTTTCTGTGATGTACATTGTGAGGAAATACTCCAAACATCTTCTGAGGAAGAGCTATCTTCTTTATGCCGTAATGATAATATATTCCGGCCTGTGCGCCCCAACAGATATGCAGTGTGGAGGTTACATGACTCTTTGACCATTCCATGATATCACAGAGCTCTTTCCAATATGCCACCTCTTCAAACTCCATCATTTCTACCGGTGCTCCGGTGATGATCAGTCCGTCAAGCTTCTTGTTCTTTATCTCTTCAAATGTCAGGTAAAACTGGTCAAGATGGCTCTTGGCTGTATTTTTTCCAACATATGTTGATGTTGTAAGGAATGTAATGTTTACCTGCAAAGGTGTGTTTGAAAGTGAACGGAGCATCTGTACCTCTGTTGCTTCCTTTAAAGGCATGAGATTCAAAATTCCTATTTCAAGCGCACGAATATCCTGCGACATGGCACGATTTTCGTCCATCACAAATATATTCTCTTCTTCCATTACCTTTTTTGCGGGTAGGTCATTTTGTACTCTTATAGGCATCTAAATCAACTCCATTCCTAGATAAGTTTTTCGAATTCATCCATCACTTCGCCCATTACCTTGAGGGCTGTATTGATATAATCAGGATTTTCGACATTTACATCCACTTTCTTTAATAGGTCAATTGGTGACATACTGCAGCCGCCTGACAGGAAGTCGATGTATTTTGTAACGAATGACGGATCATTCAGTATTTTCTCAGCTATAGCTACCGATGCACAGAAGCTGGTTGCATACTGATATACATAGAAGTTATAGTAGAAATGAGGGATGCGGGCCCATTCGTAGGTGATCTCCTCATCGTATTCTACATTTTCTCCGTAGTATTTTTTGTTTATATTTCCATAGGTTTCACAAAGTGCGTCAGCTGTTAATGCTTCGCCTTCTTCTACCATCCTGTTTGTAGCAAGCTCGTATTCAGCAAACTGTGTCTGGCGGAATAATGTGCCCTTAAACATATCCATATAGTGGTTGAGCAGATATGCTTTCTCGTTTTTATCTGTTGTATGAGCCAGCATGTACTTGAGTAACAGTATTTCGTTACAGGTTGATGCTACTTCAGCTACAAATATCTTGTAATCAGCGTATACTGAGGGCTGTACTTTGTTTGAATAATATGAATGCATGGAATGACCCATCTCATGGATCACGGTAAATACATCATCAAGCTTTCCGTCGAAGTTAAGAAGCATGTAAGGATGTACTCCGTATACTGTGGATGAATATGCACCGCTGCGCTTATTCTGGTTTTCGTAAACATCTATCCAGCGATTGTCAAATGCTTCCTGAACTACCTTAAGATATTCTTCACCCAGAGGCTTTAAGGCTTCCATGATGATAGCCTTTCCTTCTTCGTAGGTGTATTTTACCTTAACATCTTTTACCATAGGAGGATAGATATCGTACATCTTAAATGTATCTACTCCAAGGCATTTCTTTCTCAAGTCCACATATCTGTGCAGCTTATCAAGGTTGTTGTTTACTGCATCTACGAGATTCTGGTATACCGAAACAGGCACCTCGTTACGGAACAGAGCTGCTTCGAGTGTTGATTCATAATTTCTGGCCTGAGCATAGAAAACAAGCTGCTTTACCTGTCCATAGTAAAGGGATGCGAAGGTATTCTTAAGCTTTTTATACGAAGCATAATATGTCTTATATGCATCCTCTCGTACCCTGCGGTCAGATTCGCTGACGAGTGAGATATAACGGCCCTGGCTGATCTTTACAGTTTCTCCGTCAGAGTCCTTTATCTCTCCAAACTCGATATCTGCGTTGTCCAGTACGGAATACGTATCTTCTGCAACACTTGTTGCATTATAGGAAGCTGCAAGGAGCTGCTCCATCTCCTTTGAAAGCTTATGCGGCCTGTTTCTTAAGATGAGCTCTATGTCGCGCCTGTAAAGTTCAAGTTCTTTTCTTCTCTCAATAAAGGTATTCAGCAGCTCTTCATCTGCTTCAGAGATCTCACTTGACAAGAAGGCTGTCTTTTCCATGAGCTTTGCGTACATGGTCTTGATCTTTGAAAGTCTGGCAAGTGAAGATGAATCGCCTGTGTCTGTATCATAGATTTTTGAAGCATAGCTGTATACACGTTCAAAAAGTACAGTAAGTTCATCCGAAAGTTTTTCACATGCAAGCAGATTATCTGCGGTATCGCAGACCTTTCCTTCATATGCAGAAAGCTCATCTACCATTTCAAAGACTTTTTTTACTGCTTCATCAAATGCTGCTTCGTTTTCAAAAAGAGCTGTCAAGTCCCAGGTATCTTCTACCTTGACTTCACTTCTCTTGGGTAATTCTTTTGTTGCCATTTATTTGTTCCATCCTATTTTTAATACTTACTTTTCTCTCCAAATAGCAGGTCTCGGTCTGTTAACCTGTACTATATGTGATTCCTGAAGGTTAGTGAGAAGACGTACTCTGGCTTCTCCTATATACTTAGGCTTTATCATGTAGTAGCAATATGTCTCGATAAGTGAGAATAAGTTTGCTGTACGGCCTTCAATCTTAAAGTTGTTGATACCTCTGGGAAGGTATTCTTTATTTATCATCTCATTTGAAATAAAGGTCGGGTAATCCATTATCTTATACAGGAAATTGTATTCACCGTAATCACATCTCCATGTATCTACGATCTTCTCCTGCTTTTCAGGCGGGAGCTTTCTGTTTTCGTAAATCTTCTTTTCCATCTCTCCGATGTAACGATAATGCTCTCCACGTCTGGGACATGCAGGTACACATAAGGTGTTAACGAGCACCTCTAATCTGCCCGGATCCTTCAGACCTTCGATGAGATCCCATCTGTTATTTAAGTTGTAGTCAAGGACAACATATTTATAATCCTTGTCAAGCTCTGCATTCAGTTCATCAACATCCTTGATCTCTTTACAAGTGCTGCTGTTTACTGAAAATGAAGGATAGTTTTCACGGATATATTTTTCAAGAATGGGCGAAAATACCATAACCTCGTTCATTCCGTTATCTGCAGCTTTCATACAGAAATTGCAGTAAGGATCCTTAAGGTCCTCTTCTGTAAGAACAGGGTTAGTAAAGGTATATCTTACAGGTATACCCTCATTGTTTATGCATTTAATTACATTTGTTATAAATTCAGAGTCGCACTGGTCGTGTATGATCAGTCTTCCACCATTCCATAAAGAGAACGGGAAACATCCAAAGAATGAGCCTATCTCAATATTGTCTTTGAAAAAATGGGGATAAGTCTTCATCATGCTTACCCAATACATGTTTAAAGGGTAATTGAAACGTAAACCGGGTAAATGGAAACGGATTTTAGGTTTTTTTGCCATAGTTGACTCCTTTTTTATCCTATATTATCGTTTATATATACATTTTATCTGCCACATACAGTGACATTTTCAAAAATCTTAGCTATCAGACTCCAGATATTGCTTTTCATCGGTGGTAGGCATACGGTTGTAATAGAAATCCTTGAAGCCTGCGTAGATATCGATCTCACGTACAAGATCATAATCCTGAGCGTAGATACCACAGGTACAGCCTACAAAACCTCCTGCTACTTCTGTAGAAAGGTCTGAAATATCAATATTTCCGGCTACAAGTACGGGACCTTTCTGTGTCATAACAAAGAAGAATGCCTTTAGTCCAACAACTCTGATTATAAGTGTTGTAGCAATATTTCCTAAAGGACAGGTCTCATATTTGATCTCTTCACCGCCCTTTGTAAGCAGTACATAACCGATCCAGTTTGAAACCTCAAATCTGATATTATATCTGTTATTCTGGAATATGATCAAACCTGCCGATGCACCTGTACAGAGGTTTTCTGTATTTATGGTACATCCAAGCTCAAAATTATGACAGTCCTGACGGATTGCCAGGTATGATACATCCCCTAAGGATGTGATCAGATTCTTTGAACATTTTAGCTTCAAGCCCCTGTTTTCTATCAGCTCATACATATCGGCTTCTGGATTACGAAGCTTTAATATCTCAGGCCCAAACTCTTTTATTTTTGTGAAATCATAATATTTGTCAGTACCGGGTTCTGACGAGCTGGCACACTCAGGCTCACAGGGATCCAGGTTTATCTTCAGAGTATCTGAAAGACGACCAAGTCCCGGATTAACAACAGGCCAGTCATTTTCCCATGACACTGCCGCAAGGAAAGTCTCCCTACCCATTGTAGTAAAGCCATTAGTAGGACGTACAGCAAGCATTACCATGTACCAGTCTCCCTTAGGAGTCTCGATAAGGTCAGCATGTCCAACATACTGTACAGGATACGATTTACCAAGATTTCTATGAGTAAAAATAGGATTACAGAAGTTCTGCTCATAAGGTCCAAAAACTTCTTTACTCCTTGTGACTGAAACAGCGTGCTCAGGACCTGTACCACCCTCAGCATGTAAAATATAGTAATAGTCACCCTTTTTATAAAGATGGGGACCCTCAGGCCAATGAACACCACGCATAGCACCGTTCCATACGTTATGTTTCTCACCAACAAGCTTGAAGTTTTTGATATCAAGCTCCTGGATATAGATATACCAGTCACCATCATACTTACATCCATCGGGATTGGGATGAGTACCGATATAATAGCACTTTCCGTCATCATCAAAGAAAAGGCTCGGATCGATACCGTCAGCACCCTCGATGTAATGCGGCTCAGAATAAGGGCCCTCTGCTTTGTCAGCAGTAACTATAAAGTTTCCACCAAAAGAAACATTGGTGCATATAACATAAAATGTCCCCTTGTTGTACCTAATGGTAGGTGCAAAAAGACCACGTGATACCTCAGCATCCTTTAAAGGCAGCTGTGACTCGCGTGTAAGAACATTTCCTATCTGATTCCAATGAGCCAGGTCCTTGCTATGTAATACAGGCAGACCCGGGAAATATGTGAATGTGGAATTTACAATGTAGTAGTCATCTCCGACTGCACAAGCCGAAGGATCCGGGAAAAAGCCCGGAAGTATGGGGTTGTGAGCAAATACTGACATTTGAACCTCCTGAAATTTTGATTTGTAAAATAGTTACTATACACGCCTGTCCAAAACCACTCATAAACCACCCGGCTTCGCCGTGTGTCGCCGCTACGCGGCTTATGTTTACTCGTGCGTTTTGTCCAGCCTAATACGTCAAATCTGCTTAAATGCATAATTGCAAGCGAGCTTGCATTATGCATTTCTGCAGATTGCCGTGTATAGTAACTATCTCACAAAAAAGGGACGGTGCCCGGAAAACACCGTCCCTTAAAATCTAATAATAAATTAACTGATATGCTTAATTAATTATTTTGAATTAGCCTCATCGATGCAAGCCTTCCACTTATCACGGCAAGCTTCAACGATAGCGGTAACGTCAGCGTTAGCGCCAATCTGCCATGTAAGATCGGGACCCATATCAATACCAGCAACGAAATCATGGAATGTAACGATACCGTTCTCATCCTGACACATCATAGGAATGGTCTCTGAAAGAGCTCTCTCATCAAAGTTACCATTAGATGCTGTCTCGATGTAGCCATTGAAATCCTCATAGCCAGGTGCAGGATTTGTCCATACGTTCCAAGCAAATGCGATCTTCCAAGCTCTGTCTGGATCGTAGCAAGCAGGGATTACATAAGCATTGTTAGCCCATGCTGATACATAGTGGTCAGCCTTAGGTCCCTTAGGGAACATAACGAAGCCCATTTCGAAATCAGTATTCTCGAAGAGGTTACCGGGTGCTGCACAGTACTCCTGATCAACAAGGAATGCAACCTTACCGGTTCTCCACTCTTCCTGATAGTAATCCCAGTTAGCGCCCTCAGGATCATGCTGATCATACTTAGTGAACATATCAACACACCACTGAAGAGCTTCAAGGGTCTCAGCACTCTCAAGGTTATATGAGTACTTTCCGTCAGCACCCTTGGAAATGTAAGAACCATTGTTAGAGAATACAGCTGCAGAGGTCATAACGCCTTCGTTAAGGGTAAGACCATAGATATCATCTACGCCGTCTGCATCAAGGTCTCTCTGGCACTTGCCCATGATCTCATCGAACATATCCCATGTCCATGTTCCGTTCTTCTGAGCATCATAGATAGTGTTAGGATCAATACCGGCATCCTTAAGAACCTGCTTGTTGAAGTATACACCATCACGGGGCTCCGAGAAGCCGGGGAAGAATGCATAAATACTGCTACCTGAACAATACTGCTCATGTAACTTATTTCTCTGGAACTTGTCCTCTGAGAAATCAAGACAGTCAAGTGTTGAAAGATCATACATAAGACCTGATGCCATAGCATTTGCTGTGGTAGGATCTGTATGAAGTGTGAAGATGTAGTTCTCGCTATCTCCGCCTGATGTAACGTAATCAACGAAGTCTGAGTTAGCTCCGCCCCAGTCAGATATAGCAGCTTCTCTCATTGAGAAGTTATACTTAGCTTCTACTTCCTCACGATAAGCATTTCTTGCCTCTTCATAATCACTCTTTGCTTCTGCAGGATATTCTGCATCAAGAGCGGGTGACCACCAGTCACGAATGATGATGTTCATACCACCAAGATCAACAGCAACCTCGGGCTCAGGTGTAACTTCAGGTGTAACCTCAACTTCCTTAGTAGGCTCAGGAGTAGTTGTGTCATCCTTCTTGCCATCATCTGTCTTAGGAGCATCTGTTGTGGTTGCGTCAGGAGTGGGAGTAGTATCATTCTTGGTATCCTTATCCTTGTCACATCCTGTTGCGCCGATCACCATAGCTGTTGCCATGAATGCAGCAAAAATTCTCTGTAAGTTTCTCTTTTTCATTTTTTCCTCCTTCTCATAGGAACTAGCTAATAATTTTAAATTATTGCTAATTTATCTAAACTGTGCGAGATGGGAGCTTTTTTACTTTCCGGGAACTCCCAAATCCAAAACAGTTTACATACAATGATGGAATTATAACATACTTGTTACAAATATGCAACTTTTTTTTAAAATTTTTAGTAAAAATATACAATTATTTAATCACATCTTAATACCTGTACTTGATAAGCTCTCAACAAACTGACGCTGTGCCACAAGGTATATAAAGATCAACGGGAATACGATCATCAGGGTACCTGTTGAAAGGATCTGGTTTGAACGTGCAGGTGAAATAGTTGCTGACTCAACACCGCTGCCTTGAATACGAGCCAGATATACAGCAATACGATTAACGATAGTTGAAAGTGATGTACTTACCAGACGGATCTGTGAAAGGAACATCTGTGCGTAGAAACCATCTGTCCACTGCCATACAAATGCAAACAGGAAACATGATGTAATGATGGGCTTTGCCTGAGGAAGCATGATCCTTACGAATGTACGTAATGTACCGCAACCGTCAATGTAAGCAGCCTCTTCAAGGTCTACAGGAATGTTTCTGAAGTACTGACGTACCATGTAGATATACAATCCGTTCTTAAGGCCCATACAACCTGCACTGATCAGATAGTAAGGTAATGCAGAACCACGCAGGTTTATCGTCTCTCCCGTTATAAGCTTAAATATACCTAATATATCAAAGAACTTGAAATGCAGGTAAAGTGATGAAGAAATGGTCTGGGGAGGGATGACGATAACTAACATAACCATCGCGAACCAGAATTTCTTTAACGGGAATTTGAATCTTGCAAATCCATATCCAACCAGTGTACACATAGCTATCTGAAGGATAGCTATAGTTGTTGAAACAATAAGTGAATTACGAAGACCGGTACTGTAATCCATAATCGCGGGGTCAGCACAAAGTCTGTAATTTTCTGTTGTGAAATGTTCAGGGATGTTGATAACTATCGGGTTATACAGATCCTGCTCTTCCATAAAGCTTACAGATATCTTCTGTAATATAGGCTGTAGGATCAGGAAACAGAGTCCGAATAAAAGTACGAAACGAACTATACTTACACCGATCGCCATTACCTTTTTCTTTAACAGGTAACCATTCGACAGTCTGTTTCTCTCCCAGAAATTAACTTTAGCTTTTCCTTTAGTCATTATAATATACCACCTTTGATATGATTAGTGAAGTAATGCCTACAAAGACGACAACTACTGCGAAGTATATCCATGCCATTGCAGATGCGTAATCATAACGCAAGTTCGTGATCATGGTAAACTGTACTCTGGAAATTACCTGGTTATCAGATCTCATACAGAAATCTACTACTGTATAGATCCAGTTTACAAGGAACAGAGAAGAGATCATAGGGAAGGTGATCTTCCAAAGACTCTCCCACTTTGTACATCCATCAATGCTGGCAGCTTCATACATACTTGATGATATTGTCTGAAGTCCTGACAGGAAGATGATGATCTGCATACCCGAGGAAATCGCTACATCATAGATGTTATCAATAACCTCGAATACCTTATCAAATACCGCACCACCTATATCCATGGTTCTAAGTATTGATTCCACCGCAGCGGAAACACTTATGCCCTGTGTGGTAGCTTCCACGGTATCCTTCATAACCTGCATGTACTGGTTATTATCTTCCAGTCCTAAGATAACACCTGAAGAAAGTATTACCGGAAGGAAGAATACGGCTCTTACCAAACCTCTACCTTTAAATTTCTGGTTAAGGATGATGGAGATGAAGAATGAGAATACGATAATCGCTATAGTGTAGATTACCATTCTGATCATTTCTTCGGTGAGCAGTCTGTTAAATTCTGAATCAACATTGAAAACATAATTATAATTGGTAAATCCATTGAAGGTTCTTGTATATCCATCACCTGACAACTCAACCAGCTGGAAGCTCATCAGTAATGAATCGATGAAAGGCTTTACCATGAATACCAGGAAACCGATTATGAACGGAGCAATAAATATATACCCTGATATCGCCTTTCTTTTTTCAAGACCTGCAAGTCTTTTTGCTTTCTTCATAATGCTCTAAGTCCCTTTCTTTTTTATCTTACAACCTTATAATCTCTTGCGGGGATCGATACTCCGCCTTCATTATATCCAGCATAATTAAAGTTAACATAAACCTTTGTGCCATCGGCATAAGTTGTTACTGAAACGCCGGGTGCAAGATATTTATGGTCTGTCATCTTCTGGTTGAAAATATGACCGAGTTCTTTATTGTATCTTGTGTAGATATCGATCATATTATGCTTCCACTTATCATAATCACATCCATAGAAGTGAGTATATAAAGTGTCCTGAAGAGCAAATGCTGACTCTTTCATTACTGTGAAGCTTAAACCTGCACCATAAGCTGCTGAGTAGAGGAGTTCTTCACCCTGATCACCACAGATGTTAAGTGATTCACCGGTGTAATCCACATAACCGTGAATAGCAAGCTCAAGGAAAGGAATATTGTAATCAATGATTGTGTAATTGCTACCTGAAAGATCCATATCTACGATCATATCAACGTAGGGAATTGCATATTCATTACCAGCTTCGATAACTGTGTACTTACCTTCATCATTATACTTTTTGAGGAGATCCATATGGAGCTTTCTAACATTCTCACGGCTGTGATAATCATCCTCATAGAAGTCTGAAGGAATGTCCTTACCGATATCTTCAAATGCAACCCCTGCACCGAAGTTATCAGCAGCTTCTCTTAAGTTGTCAGCATATTCCATAATAAGCTTTGTATGAAGGAGGTAGAATGTCTCTGATCCTTCTCTTAAAGCATATGTAACTGAACTGTACTTATGAAGCTCCATTCTCTCTTCACTGATGTTCTTAGCAGCATCAGTATATGAGAAGAATCCGTCAAATATATTACTGTCTAATGCCAGTGTTGTGATACCGTTAAGTGCTAACCTGTATCCAAGACCTGAAAGCTTGCTTGAAAGATCCTTAAGATCGCTCTTGCCGCCAAGCTTGCCGATGGGCTTAGCCTTTGAAAGTACTGTCTGGTTAACGCCGCCGTTACACCAACCGGTATATCTGATATTTACGTTGTTAAACCCGTTTGACTTTAATTCATCTGCTATCTCACCTGCCTCATTAAAGCTTGTAAGCTCAAGAGGACGTGAAACAGGGATACCAAGTATCTGCTCTGTTTTATCAACAGCACCGATGACTTCCACATTTACGGGAGCTTCAGTATCCTTCTTCATTTCAAAATACTTCTCACCGTAAGTATTCTTAAGATATTTTTCGTATTCCTTAGCCATTTCTACATAACTGCCGGAGTCAACGAAAATGTATCTCTGCTCAATCTTTTCATCCTGAGGAAGCTGGTCGATGTATTTGAAAATATCTGAAGATGAAATCGAACCAACATCGAACTGCTCTCTTTGATAAAGATCATAAACTGCGTTTACATAGTTAAATGAGTTTGTCTTACCACTGATATCAGCCTGAATGGTTGCGTATGATGAACCGTCACCGGGGATACAGATGAATGATGCATCACCCTTTGATATACCAAACACACCGAAATTAGTGATAGGATCATGTACTATAGAATCACGGATAAGGCAAAGATCCCATCCGTATACTCTTGAAGAGTATGCCTGAAGTGTTGTCTTCTGGTTGTTAAAGTTGATGATTCCGCCGCCACCCTCAGGTACTAACATGAAGCCTTCTTCAGCCTTTGAGCCTGCACCGAAGAAAGGAAGCAGAGTAAGATTTGTTATAGGGTACTTCTTAGGATTCTGAATTGAATTAAAGGGTACCGATACAACCAGCTGGTCTCCGTCAAGCTTTAAGCACAAATCAAGATTGAATACAGGCTTATCAGAAGTCTTTTCCTGAGTATCAAGAGCAAGGTCTTCTTCATATTTAGCCTGATCGTAACCGATTGACTCAAATGCTGCAAGAAGTTTATTCATGGTAACGGGATTAAGACCGTCACGAAGAGTATAGATTATTTCTTCTTTAACCAAAGGATATCTTTCAGCGATAGCATCAAAATTTTCTTTATCAGCTTTGCTCAGCTTGTCCTTATCCCATTTCTTATAACGGTTTTTTACTTCCTTTGCTGCAGCAGAGTCACCGAGATCTGTCAGTGCCTGTACATATCCGAGGAATTCCTCTTCACGTGCTACAGGAGGGATCATATAAGTTTTTTCAACATTACCTATAGAGAAATGAATAACTACTTCGGTATCAGACTTTCTTTCAATTTTATAGATCTGATTATTGATACTCTTTGAGAATGAATCATAATCAAGAATCTTACCGGTCTGCTCAGATGCTTGTATATACAACAATGACTGCAGTCTATTCTTTTCTTCATTAAGTGCTGATGTTTCTATCGAAATATCAGGATTTGAATTCCAAACCCTTCCTGTCTCTTTATGAAGAACTGTAAACTGTGTCGTTTCAGGATTCATATCAAGTTTCAGGAAGCTGTTCTCAAGGACAATCGGATCAGTATTTCCGTCATATGCGTATGTAGCAGGTATGTCGTTCTCTTCTGCGGGTCTTTGATAAGTAGCCATCTTATAGAGAACAATAACAACAATTACTACGAATATCGTAGGAGCGATCATGTCCTTCAAGAACTGTTTTATTCTGTCATTTCTCTCTTTTTTTAATTCTTCACTTTTCTGTCTTCTCATTGTAACTCCAATCCTTTGTAAATATCAGACTTTTTATATACGGAACAGCATTTCCTTTACAAGTGAAACGATGTAAGCTACGCCTTGTGAAATCATACTGAAGAACAGTAAGAGAATGAATATTTCTACAAGAATAGCAAACAGTGAGAAAATCGTGAACATGATGTTCTTGCCTGCACGATATTCATGAATCTGGCCCATTGCACAAACGATAAGGATTGCACAATATACAAGTGTTATAGTACCAACTGTGGTATAGAAGCCGGCTTCATCTACTGTAACGACATTACTGAACAGCATCAGGAACAACTGTACTATCGGGTAAGGTAACATGCCGTAACACGTTGCCATATAAACCTGATTGAGTCGTCCTTTACCATCTGAAAGAGTGGTAAGTGCCCAGTTACCTACAACCCAAAGTGCCAACGGGAAGATAATGGTTGCAACATAAAGTAGGATGTTAACCTCTTCCCAGTTGATATCGTTGAAAATGAAGCTTGTGTACTTTAAGCTTATAATACGCATAAATACGGTAGCGAAAAGTATGGTGTTTGCAGCAGCCATAGTTCCGCGCTTTTCATGCGTCAGATCCCAGAAACCATCTATAGGATGGGTAATACAATAGAAGCCAAACTTCAAGGAATCTTTATACCTAGTTAATTTTTTTCTTCTAATCGATCTCTTTGATGCCATGCTATTTTATCTCCATCCATTATAATTGAAAAATGTCAGCTGTATCAATTTCGTGCTTAATGCTCTTTAACTTTCCGATGCCGAAAGGTACAAGTATTAAGATAAGAAGAACGATTACGATCTTAACGATGTTATCTTCTACCCACTCTTTTCTGTACTGCTTAAAGGCTTTAGAATAGTTCTGTGCATCATGCTTAAGCTTGAAATACTCCATGGACTCGCTGTATTTCTTCTGACGAAGAAGTGAACGACCGATACCGATGTAAGCGAGATCACAGTTACCATCGTTCTCAAGAACCTGACGCCATGTAACTTCAGCATCATCATATAAGCCCTGATCGAACTGATCTATAGCCTGGTAAATGAGTTTACCCTGCTCGGTAGGCATAAATACTGTGATTGCACAGTCACTGCTGTCAAGAACAATAAGGTTGTTTCCAAGATGGTCGATTGCAGCTACCTTCTTGAAGTAACCGTCCATGTTACCGGTACCACCGAAGATAAATACGCAACGTCCCTGATCATCATAACCGAAGAGACGGCCTCTTGTCTTGTCAAGACAGATGTAAATGTCGTTATCAAGACAAGTGATATCTGTAAATCTTGAAGGTCCTGAGATGTTACCGCCGGAACCCATGTAAAGGTCACCGTAGATATCCCAGTTACCGTTACGAACAAGAATGTCATTTCCGAGAAGGTTAAGCTTTCTAACAACATTCTGTGCGCCTGACTTAATATCTTCTTCTGAAGGCTTACCGGTTACTACGTAGATGAAACCTTCCTTATCCATGTAGAGGTTATCATACTCGGTAGGAACGAAGTTAAGCATCTTCTCTTTCTGAGCTTCTGTAGCGAAGTGCTTCCAGAACCAATCCCAGAAGTTATATGTTGCGGGAGTAGCTCCGATGAAGCCTGAGAATGTAGTATCGGCTTCATACTTAACCAAACCCTTATTGATACCGCTGGCTACGCAGTAAACACGGTCTGCGGTATCGATAGCTATCTTTGAAGGCCTAAACTCAAGATCCTTATCAAGTGAAGCATCATTGGGCTTAAGGAATTGACATACATAATTTAGATCAGGATCAAGCTTTAAGATACGTCCGTTATCCTTATCTGCAATGTAGAAATAACCTTCTTCAGATATCTGTACATCAGTAGGATTTTTGAATGTTAAAGGTTCAACATTTCCTTTGAACTCTTCAATAACTCGTACAAGCTGTAACTTAGGTCCTTCAACAAGCTTCATCTCAAGGATTCGGTTGTTGCCTGAATCACATACATAGATCA
>JAEEVK010000071.1 GCA_016287095.1 Lachnospiraceae bacterium | reverse complement strand
TGGGACATGACCTGGGACATACACCCTGCGGACATGCCTGAGAAAGAGCACTTGACAGAGTATGTCCGGGCGGCTTTGAGCATCACCTTCAGAGTATAAGGATAGTAGAATTCATTGAGAAAAAGAACGGAAAGACAATGAACCTTACCTGGGAGGTAAAGGATGGCATATTAAACCATCAGACAGCCGGAAATCCCAGTACCTTAGAAGGTAAAATAGTAAGGCTTTCCGATAAGATAGCATATATAAATCACGATATAGATGACGCAACCCGTGGGCATATCATAGAAGAAAACGACATACCCACAGAGTATACCAATATACTGGGACATTCCTTAAGCGAGCGTCTTAATACCCTTATACATGACATCGTTTCCAACAGTGAAGGGAAAGATGACATCATAATGTCTCCGGATGTTTATCAGGCCATGCAGGATTTAAGAAAATTCATGTTCCAGAACGTGTATACAAATCCAGTGGCAAAGGGACAGGAAAAAAAGGCCGAAAAAATGCTCATAGATTTATTTGAGTATTATATGGAGCATATAGATGCAGTACCAAAGGAGCACAGAGATGCACCTGAGGGAAAAGAACGGGCCATAATTGATTACATTGCATGTATGACCGACAGATATGCGGTAACAAAGTATAATGAGCTGATGATACCGACAGGGTGGCAGGTTTACTAAAGGAAGGAGAGCGCTGATGGCTTACAGTGAAGAAATAATTGAGCAAGTGCGCTCCTCAAATGATATTGTGGATGTAGTATCCACCTATGTACAGTTAAAAAGGCGGGGCTCTAATTTCGTAGGGCTTTGCCCGTTTCATAATGAAAAAACAGGTTCATTTTCCGTAAACCGCAACATGCAGATATTTAAATGCTTCGGCTGCGGTGTGGGTGGAAATGTATTTACATTCCTGGAAAAAATTGAAAACATCGGCTTTTATGAATCCGTGGAAATGCTTGCTGACAGGGCAGGTATAACACTCCCCAAGCAGGAATATGACAAGCGTTACGACATAAAAAGAAATATCAAGGAAAGCATTGCCCGGATAAATAAGGACTCGGCCACATATTATTACTATATGCTTCGCTCGCCCGAAGGAAAGCATGCGTATGAATATCTCACAAAGCGCGGACTTTCTGAGCAGACCATAAACAATTTCGGATTAGGCTTTGCCGGAAGATATTCCGACGGTCTGTATAAATACCTAAAAGGTAAGGGCTATTCCGACCAGGAGCTGGCTCAGAGCGGCATGTTTTCATTCAGTGAAAAAGGTGCTCAGGACAAATTCTGGGACAGAGTAATATTCCCCATCATGGATTACAGGGGGAGAGTCGTAGCATTCGGCGGCAGGATAATGGGGCAGGCAGTGAATGCTCCGAAATACCTGAACTCTCCTGAGACAGACCTTTTTATAAAAAGTGAAAACATATACGGTATCCAGCTGGCACGAAAAACAAAGGAAAAGTTTTTCCTGCTCGCAGAAGGATATATGGATGTAATAGCACTGCATCAGGCAGGTTTCAATAATGCGGTAGCATCCCTCGGTACATCGCTTACCGACAGGCAGGCCAAAAAGATCAAGGGCTATACCGATAACGTGGTAATCACCTATGACAGTGACGGAGCAGGTCAGAAGGCTGCACTCCGCGCCATTCCGATACTCAAAAATGTCGGGTTGTCAGTAAAGATATTGAACATGAAGCCTTACAAGGACCCCGATGAATTCATATTGAATCTGGGTGCTGATGAATACAGGAAGAGAATTGACGAAGCGATAAACGGGTTTGACTTTGAAGCTGGAATCCTGGAAGGTACCCATAATATGGAGGATCCTGATTCCAAGACCCAGTTTGATCACCAGCTTGCTGCAACGATAGCGAAGATCGATGATCCCTTTGCCAGAAACAATCATATACATTCTGCGGCAAAGAAATACAATATAGAAGAAAATGAACTGCGCCGTGAGGTAAATGAGATCGGCCTGGCTTTAAAGGTGCAGGAGAAAAACGAAGAAGAAAAAGAGCTTCAGAAAAGGACAAAGGAAAGAAAGCCAGAGGCAGCTAAAAAACAGGCAATGCAGGCGCTGCTGACACTTCTTACGGAAGATAAAGAAGCATTCTTGGCAGTAAAAGATATTTTAGATAAAGAAGATTTCCCTAATGAACTTGAAAAAAGGGTTTTCGAATATATAGTAATGGATTACGAAAGAACCGGACAAGCGGTGGGTGCCAGAATAATTGAAAAATTTGATGACGCAGATGAGCGTGCAAAAGTGGCAGACATACTGATGACATCCGGGGATTTTGACGATACAAGTGAGGACGAAAGGAGGAAGGCATTTGCTGATTTTGTGTACAGCTTGAAAAAGGAAGCTTTACAGAGAAAGATCGAGGAAGCGATGGCGAATAATGATAAAGACGGATTAAGAAATCTGCTCGAAAAAGAAAACAGCCTCGAATCTATCCGTAAAAAACTCCTGAGCGTAAAGCTTACACAGCAATGCTAAACAAAATGGAACAGCAGGCACATCAGAAGTTTCAGGAGAAATTAAAAGAACTCCTGCTCATGGCCAAAAAGAAGAAGAATGTTCTGGAGTATCAGGAGGTAAACGATTTCTTTGAGGGTATGGAGCTGAACGAAGATCAGATCAACCATATCTACGATTACCTCGACAACAACGGAGTTGACGTACTTAGAGAGACCATCTCCGACGAAGACGATCTGCTTGACAATATCGACCTCTTAACAGATGACGATGTGGAAGAAATTGATGTCGACAATATCGACCTTTCAGTACCTGAGGGTGTAAGCATCGAGGATCCTGTAAGAATGTATCTTAAGGAAATCGGTAAGGTAGAGCTGCTCAGTGCTGATGAAGAGATTAACTTAGCCAAGGTCATCGAAGAAGGCTTTGAATACAAGCAGAAGTGCCATGATATTGAAAAGAAGCTTCGCAAGCCCGAGAGTCCCGAGGTAAAGGAAGAACTCACTAAAAAGTTAGAGGCTTTAAAGAAGGAAGGCAAGAAGAAGATTGATGCCGGAGAGGCAGCAAAGAAGCGTCTTGCAGAGGCTAACTTAAGACTCGTAGTTTCCATAGCAAAGAGATATGTGGGCAGAGGAATGCAGTTCCTTGACCTTATCCAGGAAGGAAACTTAGGTCTTATCAAGGCTGTAGAAAAATTCGATTACAATAAGGGATACAAATTCAGTACTTACGCTACATGGTGGATCAGACAGGCTATAACAAGAGCTATAGCCGATCAGGCACGTACCATCAGAATCCCTGTACATATGGTTGAGACCATCAACAGACTGATGCGTACCCAGAGAACTCTGCTCCAGGAATTAGGCCGTGAACCTACCCAGGAAGAGGTTGCCAGGGAGATGAAGATGCCTATCGAGAGAGTGGCAGAGATTCAGAAGATTTCCCAGGAGCCCGTATCACTTGAGACCCCTATCGGTGAGGAGGAGGACAGCCACTTAGGTGACTTCATCCAGGACGACAATGTACCCATGCCCGCAGATGCGGCAGCATATACACTCCTTAAGGAGCAGTTACTTGATGTACTGGGTACACTTACAGATCGTGAGCAGAGAGTACTCCGCTTGAGATTTGGTCTTGATGACGGCAGGGCAAGGACTCTTGAAGAGGTTGGTAAGGTCTTTGATGTTACCCGTGAGCGTATCAGACAGATAGAAGCAAAGGCTCTGAGAAAACTCAGACATCCCAGCAGAAGCAGAAAGCTGAGGGATTTCCTTGAGCAGTAATGTAAAACTCTCGGAGAGACTCCTCATGTCCGCCTCCATGGTTACCACTGGCAGCAGAGTTGCAGATATCGGCTGTGACCATGCACATACAGGGATATGGCTTATACAGAACGGCATAGCCTCAAAGGTCATAGCCATGGATGTGAGAAAAGGGCCGTTGGAAAAGGCGCATGAAAACCTGAAGCTTTATGGCCTTGAGGGTACAATTGAAACCAGGCTTTCTGACGGACTGGAGAAACTGAATGAGGGCGAAGCGGATACGGTTATAATAGCCGGTATGGGCGGAACCCTTACGGTAGAGATACTAAAAAAAGGATTAGAAAAGATAGCGGCTGCAAGAGAATTGATCCTGCAGCCGCAATCCGATATAGGAATGGTAAGACGTTTCCTGAGAGAAAACGGATTTTCAATTATACAAGAAAAAATGTGTAAAGAAGACGGAAAGTTTTACAATTCCATGAGAGCGGTACCTGGCATAAAACCCGGGGCAGATGAAATGCTTCAGGTCTACGATGAATTTGGGGAGATACTCTTAAAATCCAAAGACCCGATATTAAAGGAACTGCTTTCAATACTTAAATACAAAAACGAAAGAAATTTAGCAAGTATTGAAGCCTCTGAAAATGAGAGGGGACAGAATAAAAAAATTGAGCTTCAAAGAGAAAAGGAATGCATAGAAAGAGCATTGCTTTTTTATAACTAAGAAAAAGATTTGTTATTTGAGACTAAATATTTTTTGAAGGGAGAAGATGAATGGGGAACTGTAAGGTTACTGTAAATGGGGTTACGGTAGAGTATGAGAAAGGCGCCAGGTATCTGGAAATCGCAGAAGATTATAAGGATAAGGTCGAAGGAGACATTATCTTAGTATTCTCCGATGGAAAATTAAAGGAGCTTGGTAAAAAAATAGAAGAGGATTGTACAGTAAGTTTTGTGACCACAAAAGATACCATAGGTTCCGAAACATACTGCAGAGGCCTTATTTTACTGATGCTCAAGGCATTTGACAATGTTTTGGGAAAAGATACACACAAGAAAATCACGGTAGAGCATACATTAGGCAGGGCTATTTACTGCGATTATACCTGTGAAAAGCCTTTAAATGCAGACCTTTTGGTAAAAGTAAAGCAGGAAATGAGGGCTCTGGTTGATGAGAATCTTCCTATAGAAAAGAGATCAGAATCGACAGCAAAGGTTACCAAGATGTTCAGGGACCTTGGGATGACTGACAAGGAAAAACTTTTCAAATACAGAAGCGCTTCGACCACCAATTATTATGAACTTGACGGATACAAGGATTACTTCTATGGATTTATGCCTGCATCAACAGGTATACTCCGGTACTTTGACCTGGCTCCGTATCAGGATGGATTCCTGATCCTTACACCTGACCCTTCGGAACCTGATAAGGTTTGCGAGGCAGATGACCGTCCACTCCTTTTCAGAACCCAGCATGAGGCTAATGAATGGGGCAAGATTATGGGCCTTGAGTGTGTCGGTGACCTTAATGAGCAGATATGTAACGGCAATTTGGAGGACATGCTCCTTGTGCAGGAGGCTCTTCAGGAAAAGAGGATCGGTGATATCGCTGAGCAGATAAAGCAGAGAGGCGATGTAAAATTCGTCATGATCGCAGGCCCTTCTTCTTCAGGAAAGACCACATTTTCACACAGACTTTCGGTACAGCTTCGTACATTGGGATATAAGCCTCATCCCGTGGCACTTGATAATTATTTCAAGAACCGTGAAGATACTCCCAGGGATGAAAAAGGCAATTATGATTTTGAATGTCTGGGAGCTATGGATGTTGAAGGCTTCAATAAGGACATGCTTGCACTCCTTAACGGTGAAACCGTGCAGATGCCGACATTTAACTTCAAGACTGGAAAACGTGAGTACAAGGGCAACACTTTAAAACTTGAAAAGGGAGATATTCTCGTACTTGAGGGTATCCATTGCCTGAATGATGCCCTGTCGTATTCACTTCCCAGAGAGAGCAAGTTTAGGATTTATATAAGTGCATTGACTCAGTTAAATATTGATGAGCATAATAGAATTCCTACTACTACGACAAGACTTATCAGACGTATAGTAAGAGATGCGAGAACCAGAGGTACTTCCGCAAAGGGAACTATCGCTATGTGGTATTCAGTTCGCCGTGGTGAGGAGGAAAATATCTTCCCGTTCCAGGAGCAGGCAGACTGTATGTTCAATTCAGCGCTTGTTTACGAACTTGCGGTACTCAAGCAGTATGTTGAACCCCTGCTTTTCCAGATAGGAGAGGATGAGCCTGAGTATCAGGAGGCTAATAAATTGCTCAAATTCCTTAAGTATTTCTTGGGCATTTCGAGCGAGGGAATCCCTCACAACTCCATCGTGAGAGAGTTTGTGGGCGGAAGCGTGTTCCCAGTTTAAAATGGATGTGATTCCCACCGACAGGCGGCAGAGCGTCGTCCATATGGTATAAAAACCGTTTTCGTTACGTAGGGATATACTAACGGTCGTCTACGCATTTTTATTTCGGACGCTTGCAACCGTGCGTCCGCTTGATACCGGACGCACTTGTGCTGCGCTTAAAATCGATTTGGATAATCGATTTTTACCTCATAAAAAAGCGTTTCCAACCGAAGTATATCCGCTACTCACTTTATGTTTTTATCCCATATGGACGACTCTCTTGCCGTAGCTGGCAGGAATATAATATTGTTAATTCACAGCAGCACGGATGGTCGCGGCGAAAGCTGAGGAAAGTCCGGGCTTCATAGGGCAGGATGCCGGATAACGTCCGGTGGAGGTGACTCCCAGGAAAGTGCAACAGAAAATAGACCGCTATGAGTGGGGTTCTCACTTATAGTAAGGGTGGAATGGCGGTGTAAGAGACCACCGGTCTTCCGGTAACGGAAGGCGCTGTGCAAACCCCATCTGAAGCAAGACCAAACAGAGGGCTATACGGTTGCCCGCCGTGCTCTCGGGTAGGTCGCGTTCCGGACTGGAAACGGTCCGGAGGAGCTGTTCGGTAACGGGCAGTCAAGATAGATGACCATCTATTACATAACCCGGCTTATAGTGCTGCTGTTGTTTTTTAGAAAAAGAGGTTCGGAATGGGTACAAGTGGAGTTTTTAAGACAAATAAAAAAGACGGGACCACATATTTCCGGGCTTCGATAACCTATAAAGAAAAACATATCAGCCTTGGCAGTTTCTTAACAGAGGAAGCTGCCGGGGCTGCTTATTGTTTTGCGAGAGAATATCTCGATGGAGAACAGGAGTATTTGCCGGAGGACTATGAGAAAGTCATTTCAGTCAGATGCAAAAAGGATGGCAGTGCGAATAGGAATAAAGAAAAAAAATTCATAAAGTATGATAAATGGATCATGCTCCTTAACCTGAAAAAAACCGGCATGTACTGTAAAAATCCGATTTATCTGTATGGAAAATATTTCATATATTATCTGGACAGGACCACAGAGTTGAAATTTGATGCAGATCAGCTGTTTTTTTTCAGTAATCACAGACTCCAAATAAGAGGAGGACACATTTTTTACAGTGATTATGGGATGCAATGCGGGCTGCTGAGTCGGTTTGGGGTGAAAAATTTCGCGGTTTTGGGCAGAGATTATGTGTTTAAAAACGGAGATATTCTGGATTTTAGGTATGGAAATCTGGAAATTATTAACAAATTTAATGGAGTGAGCCAGGAATTTGTTCAGGGCAGAAAAAAATTTTTTGTTAAAATTCATTTCAGAAGTGATCTAAAAGTAGGATATTTTGATGATGAAATTACAGCAGCCATAGCATACAATAAAGCAGCAGACAGTCTTGAAGAGGCTGTCAGAAGGCGAAAATCGGAGTTTGCGAAAAATACTAAAACTACAAATGTAGAATGCAAGATGTTGAGTTTGGGGTCAAAAAAGACTACAATTTCTGCTAAACATCTGAATGAAAAAAGATGGGGAACAGACTACAAAAGTAGAAAATATTATTACAGAAAATGGAAAAGAAACTATGTGGAAAACATGTCAAAAAAAGACTACATTCACATATATGAGGGGGTTTGCTTTGCAGAGAGTTTTACAAGATTTTTAGAAAAGATGTAATAATTTTGTAAAAAATGCTTGCAAATTTGTAAAAAAGGTAGTATACTTTGTACTCGGCACCGAAAATTTTTTGGAGGAGTACAATGAAAATTTTTAAAGAAAAGTTCCAAAAGGTCGTTTGCTTTTCATTAAGTTTAGGAGTTGTGGCAGGTCTTGTGTTCACACCCGGACTTAAGGCTCATGCAGATGAACTTACAGGTACTGACGATGAAAATGTAGTTGTTTACACAGAAAACGAGACTGATGAAGAAGTAACTGTAGAGAATGAAAATGCGTCAGTTACTGAGTCCGGTACAGGAGTTGAGGCTGTTGAGGAGCTTTCGGAAGAAGTACTTTCAGTACTGTCAAACGAGGCTGTTATAGCAAAAAAAGAAAATGTTAAGAATTCTCTTGAAGAGAAATTAAAGGGAGTTACCGATACTTTGTACAGTGGCGTAACTCATGTAACATTAAGTGACTGCGGTAAGAGAGTAGTTGGTTTTGTTAATGCCTTTGCAGAGGGATATATGGAGTTTGAAAAGGTTCAGGCAAAGAAAGAGGCTGCAAAGAGATCTGAAAGTCTTAATTCAGACCGCAAGACCTCAGACGAGCTTCCTTACAAGCACAATCCCGATATGGTTAAGGCCGTTACTAATAAAGAGTATGACATCCTTTGCAGGATCGTTGAGGCTGAAGCCGGTGATCAGGATGTATACGGCAGGATACTTGTTGTAAATGTAATCCTTAATCGTGTTAATAACAAAAAAGAGTTCGCTAACGATATAGAAGGTGTTGTTTTTGAAAAAGGTCAGTTTTCTCCTATTTCTAACGGCGCTTACTATCGTGTTGAAGTAGATGACACAACAAGAGAGGCTGTTACCAGAGCTCTCGAGGGTGAGGATTACTCAGATGGAGCATTATTCTTCATCCAGAGATCATCTGCATCCAGGTCAGGTGCAGCATGGTTTGACACTTTGAGATTCTTATTTAAGTACGGTTGCCACGAATTTTACGCTTATTAAAAAATTTTTCTTTTCTTTTTAAAAGAAATGTGTATAATAGATATGATGTGGATTTTGCGCATTTATCTGTTATACACTTTTTGTTTTTTGCGAGGATTACGAAGTTATTATTGCAGTCTGTCCGCGCAATATATCCGGTTTCGAAGAAACCGAGATTGGCAATGTATGTCCGGCTTCGTAAGAAGCCGAGGCTGGTAACTTGGCGCGGTTATTTAAGGAGTCACAAGTGGAAAAGAAAGACCGGATAATCTGTATATTTTTATTTCTAGCATTTTTAGGAGCAGGGCTTTTAGCTGTGCTTCAGCTTAATATACCGCCCGTTATCGATGAGGTAGGTACGCTGGCTAACTCAGCATATCTTGTCGGTTATGACTGGACCCAGACATCCTATACGATGGGTGGATTTTATTACAAGTATGGCATGGCTATATTTTATGCTCCGTTCTTGATCATATTCAGGGATCCGTATAAGGTTTATAAATGCCTGCTTTCGGTTAATGTTTTCTTCTTTGCACTTACACCGGTGATAGCTTATATCGTCATGAAGAAGCATTTAAAGACTGACAGGCTTCAGGCAGGCATGTTTTCTGCGGCTTCGTCATTGCTTCCTTCAGTTTTTATGTTCCAGACCTATGCAAAATCTGATGCTATGCTGGCATTTATCCCGTGGACAGTCCTTTATGTCATGCTTGAGCTGTTAAAGATCAGAAAAGGCAAGAAGAGGATAATCCTCAGCGTGATACTTTCGCTGCTCAGTGTATATGCATATACAGTGCATACCAGAGGTATCGTGGTTATTATCGCGGTAACACTTACGGTTGTTATAGTTTCACTTTGTTTAAAGAGATTTGTTGTTAATTTCCCTGCGTATATTATTTCGACAGGAGCTTTCCTTGTCCTTGATAAATTAGTTTCCAAGATTTTTTATGACGGAGTATACGGCTTATATGGGACAGCCCATGCAAGTGCCGAGAGTTTCGATTTTGATTTCTTAAAGAAGATTTTCACTTCCGACGGCTTCTCATCGTTCATGAAGCTTACCAACGGATGGCTGTTTGACGGACTGACCGTTACCTGCGGCATGATAGGTGTTGCTGTATTCGGCGGCATCGCTATGATCTTTGTAAAAAGAAAAGTACGCCAAGATCGGTTGGAGAGTATTGCCGCTCAGGAAATGAGTGCAGGAACCGGCAATGTGAACGGTGATATTGATCCCGACAGAGTAACACCCGGCAAGGACGAGGCCGGTAACGGTACGGAAAATGTTGCTGAAATCCTTAGGAACATGGATGATGAAAAGAGCATCGATGAGGCAGAAAAGATATTCGGCGTGTTCAGCGTGCTGCATCTCTTGGGCGTATTTGGAATGGGACTTTTATTCTTCTTTGTCCCTGCGTACAAGTATTACATGGGTATCGAAATAGAGCGCTCAGACAGACTGATCTATGAGAGATATATAGCTGCAGCGTTCGGACCTGCGGTTCTTTACGGTTTTTATCTGATGTTCATAGGCGCAAAGAGATATGTAAAGGCCATTAACATAGTAAAGATCATAACAACTGTCGGATTTATTGTTACGATAGTGCTTTTCATGGAAAACTGCGTGGACTATATAGTCGGTCAGTCAGGATGCGTCAGATATTTTATAGGTATGTCGACTTTCCTGGAGGTAAATGGAGGCACGACCTCGTCAGCTTTTGAAAATATCGACAGGGCGTTGCTTATAGCGGGACTCCTGGGGCTTGGTACATACATAGTAATGGCTGTCATTTCGTCACTTAAAGGTGACAAAAAGTTAAAAATCCTGGCAGTCGGACAGCTGATGCTGGCAGTTTCCGTGGTGATCATCCTGGTAACCTTTGAAAATGCGAGACTTGCGCGTGATGAGGTCCTTGTGGAGTACACCGAGGAGCCGGTTAAGCAGATGATAAAGGTACAGGACCGCTGTCCTGAGGCTATGAAATATCCGATCCTGCTTGATAAGAGTGCAAAAAGCATAAAGCATTATCAGTTCCAATTAAAGGCATGGGTAATAGGTTCCTACAAGACCGTGGTTTCAACGGCTGATAACTGTTTTATCCTGGCAAAAAAGAAAAAGTTCATCCAAGATTACTGTGATGACGATTATTATACCTTCGATAAGTTCAATTATAAGAGGGCTCAAAAGGATATAGTTTATGTAAAAGGTCATGAACTGGCGCAGTTACTTATGGATGCGGGCTTTAAGCTCACAAAATACGAGGGTAATCTGGTGTCCGCCGGTCTGGAAAATTCGAAACTGAAATATTCGGGACCGGATTATGATGTTGATTGGGATTAATTAAGATAAAGATGAAAGAGGTATGTTATGAAACTCATAATTCAGATTCCTTGCTATAATGAGGCCGAGACCCTGACTATAGCACTGAATGATCTTCCAAAGCACATTGACGGTATTGATGAGATAGAGTATCTGATCATCAACGACGGCAGTGCCGACGATACAGTAAAGGTGGCTAAGGAGTGGGGCGTTAATTACGTTGTTCATTTCTGTAAAAACAGGGGCCTGGCAAAGGGCTTTATGGCAGGACTCGATGCGTGCCTTAGAAACGGAGCCGACATTATCGTTAACACTGATGCTGACAACCAGTATGTAGGCGAGGATATAGAGAAGCTGGTACGCCCCATATTGGAAAAGAAGGCTGAGATTGTTATAGGCGAAAGACCTATCGATAATACAGAGCATTTTTCGCCGTTAAAGAAAAAACTACAACATATGGGCAGTTGGACCGTGCGTGTGGCATCGGGCACTGATATCCCGGACGCGCCCAGTGGATTCAGAGCATACTCCAGGGAGGCAGCTCTCAGGATAAATGTTGTAAATCAGTATACATATACCCTGGAGACCATAATCCAGGCAGGACATAACAAAATCCCGATGACTTCCGTACCTATCAGGACCAATCCGGAACTTAGAAAGTCAAGACTTTTCCATAGCATGTTCGGCTATGTAAAGAAGTCGATGATCACAATTTTGAGATCTTTCCTGATGTACAAGCCTCTGAAATTCTTCGGAGTGATAGGTACCATTTTCTGTATATTGGGTTCGGCACTGGGTATAAGATTTATCGTATATCTGTGCATGGGCGAGGGTTCGGGACATGTGCAGTCACTGATATTGGTAGCGATATTCATGCTGATAGGTGTTTTCTCATACCTTATTGGATTACAGGCAGACGTCATCGCAGCAAACAGAAAGATTTTGGAAGATGTCCAGTATCATGCGAGAAAATCGGACTATGATATTGAAGCTCTAAAGAGACTTATTCTTGAAGAAAAAACTTCTGAAAAGAAGACTGATGATGTGTGATATACTTGATATCATAGGAAAAATTGACTAGAAAGATTCATTTGATTTTATAAAAGCAATTTGATAGGTATATTTATATAGAGGTCGATATGAGTAAGAGAGACATAAACATTGCGATAACCGCAGCCAGCTACAGTGGAAACAAGGGAGCTGCAGCCATGCTCCAGAGCTCGATAAAGCAGCTCTATGCAAGATATGGCAGCAGGCTTAACATCAAGTTGATGTCCGTATATCCTGATTCCGACAGGGAGCAGGTACCCTTTGATTTTGTGAGCATAGTGCCTACAAAACCGGAGAGACTGCTATTTATTGCATTTCCTTTGGCTATACTCTATAAGGGTCTGGGCTGGATACCCGGTATGAAAAAGCTTATCGGGAAAAACAAGATCATAAAGGCATACCGTGATACCGATCTGGTTATCGACGAAGCCGGTATTTCGTTTGTTGACAGCCGCGGTTTTATCATGAATACCTACGCCTTTGTGACCATGGCAGTACCGAAGCTGGTAGGTGTTCCGATAGTTAAATATTCCCAGGCGATGGGCAGCTTTGAGTCTTTCTTTAACAGAATATATGCAAAAATGATCCTGCCCGGTATGGAGCTTATCTGTGCCAGAGGCGACATCACCGAGGAAAATCTGCGTGGTATCGGTGTTGAGAAAAATGTAAAGCTTTGTGCAGACGGTGCTTTCACTATGGAAGATACCGAAGAAGCAAAGCAGAAGGTTGACGACAGGACATTAACAGACGCATTTTTTGATAACAATGTGGTCGGTGTATCATTGTCCAGTGTTGTAAATAAGAAATGTACCAAGATGAAAATTGACTATCTTGGAGAGATGGTTAAGTTTATAGATTACCTGACAGACAGGGGCTACCATGTGCTCCTGATAGCAAACGCAGCTCGTATTAACAGCACCAAGCCCAGAAACAACGACCTTATGGTCTGCGATTATGTTTTCTCTCAGGTAAAGGACCAGGAAAATGTTCGCTGGTATCATGAGGAGATGGACGCAGAGGAGATCAGGGAATATATCGGCAGATGCAGATTCCTAGTTGCATCGCGTTTCCATGCTATGATAGGTGCACTGCAGCGTAAGGTGCCTGTTCTACTGGTTGGCTGGAGCCATAAGTATAAGGAAGTCCTTGATATGTTCGGACTCGGTTCATATGCGGCTGACTATGCCGATATAGGAAAGGATACCGAAAAGCCGCTTTTAGAGTCGGAATTTGAGAGGCTTGAGGCTGATGAGGCTGAGATCCACAGGCTGATAGAGGAGCATTACGATGATGTAATGGAGAGCTCACGCAGGAATATCTTTGAGATCAGCAAGGTAGTGGACAAGGTTACTACACCGAGCTTCAAGAAAAAAGGAGCTAAAGATAACGGATCATTGGCTACCCGTCGTGGTAATATAAAGAGATTTCCTGATATTGACCGCCCTGAAAAATATATGGGTGAGTTTATAGAGTGCCGCAGGGGATATGCTTCGGATGAAAATATTAGAAAGAATGCGGCTTCGGGCGGTGTTGTTACAGCATTGCTTGCCAGTCTGCTTAAGCAGGGCGAGATAGACGGTGCATTCGTGTGCAGGTCAGTGGTTAAGGACGGCGAGCTGTCCTATGAGACCATGATCGCTACGGATGAGGAGACTTTGAAGAGCTGCTCTTCAAGCATTTACATGTCTATGCCGCTCTTAAAGGACTTAGACAAGATCAGAAACTTTGATGGTAAGGTAGCGGTAGTGCTTATTCCTTGTCTCATGCGTGCATTCAATGCTGTCTTAAAGCATGACAAGGCTTTGGCGGAAAAAGTAGTACTGAAGCTGGGACTTTTCTGCAGCGGAAATCATAAAAAAGAGGCTACATTGCTTTCATTAAAGAAGGCGGGAGTTTCCTTAGAGGATGCCGAGAGACTGTATTACAGGAGAGGCGCATGGCGCGGACAGTCTTCAGTGGTTTATAAGGATGGCAGTGAGAAGACCTTCTCATATACAAAGACTCTTTGCGCATTTAAGAATGCATATTTCTTTGAAGAAAAGTCATGCATGCTCTGTCAGGATCATTTCGCAAACGGTGCGGATATCAGTTTTGGCGATATCTGGCTTAAGAAGATGAAGAAAGAGCCTGTAAAGTGTACGGGTTATGTGATCAGGACTGCTGAGGGCAAGAGACTCTATGATCTGGCGGTTAAGGCAGGGGATATAACTGAGAGGCATATGAGTACCGAGGACTGTCTGGCAGGGCAGAAGAGGGCGCTGGCTTTCAAGTTTGCATGTGCTCTGGCTAAGGTTAAATCTTTTGCTAAGCAGGGGAAAAATATAAGTATTGATACCTCTGATAAATGTAAGTGGAACCACAAGCTGGCATTCTATCTTGCGGAAAAGAACAGACTATATTCGGAGGAGAAACCGGATAAGCTGGCGAAGAAACCGATGAGTCTGATATACTACTATATGTGCTTTATTAGAGTGTTGTTGAGTATTTAAATATGGGAACGGTTATGGCCCCGTGATATGGTCTAAAACCTATTACCGTTCGTTGGGATATGCCAGGTGTCCCTATCCACATCATTACTGCGGACGCTTGCAATCGGGTGCCCGCCTGATGCCGGCCACCCTTAGGCTGCGCTCAGAAAACGATTTGGAGAATCGTTTTCTGCCTTGTACTGATGTGTCTATGCCCCACGGCATATCCACAACTCACTTTATGGTTTTATCCCATATCACGGGACCTTGGCCTATACATAATTTAAATACTCATATGATAAGAGTTAGTGTTAAAAAAGAGGCTTTGATTTATGGATGAGATAGAAGTAACACAGGAGGAAAAGGTGGTCGCAGATCCTGCGACGGCCGGAAAAAAATCAAAAAAGAAAAAAATAATGAATGTCGTAAAGATTATTTTCCTCCTTGCGGTTTTCTTCTTCCTGGGGAAATACTTCTACGACAACTGGGATACGATCAAGAATCTGGATATCAAGCCGGATATCGGTGTTTTTGTCGGTTCGATGCTGTTGTATTTTGCTTATAAGGTGACTTTGGCGTCGCTTTGGCATTACATTACGAAGCTTGATAAGTCGGATATTAAGTACAAGGATGCGATAAGGAGTTATCTTTATTCAATCCTTGGAAAATATATACCGGGTAAGGTTTTTATGTTGGCGGCTCGTGTGCCGGCCTATGAAAAGGAAGGCGTTCCGATCAGAAAGGTTGCGGTTTGCTTCCTGTTAGAAAATGTATGTACCTTGCTTGGTGCAGGATTTTTGTTCTTGATCTCGCTACTTTTCTTCCCCAATGATGTGCTTAAGGACTATATGATAGCGGTTATTCTGTTTATCGTGCTGTTCTTTGTGTGCATCCATCCTAAAATCATGAACTTTTTCCTGCGATTAGTTGGAAAATTGATAAAGAAAGATGATATGGAGATACCTTTTACGTATTTTCAGATGGTGAAAATAGTTGTTCTGTTTATCGCTAACTGGCTGATAGTCGGTACCGGGTTTTACATGCTGGTAACTTCCATATACGAGATTCCTGCTTCGCAGCTTCTGTATGTGGGCGGTGTATATGGGCTTTCAGCTATCATTGGTATCATCAGTATATTTGCTCCGTCCGGTATCGGTGTAAGAGAGGGCATCATGGTGCTGGGCCTGAGCCTCATCATGCCAAACGAGTATGCGGTTATCATCGGTATTGTTTCAAGACTTTGGGCTACTGTGGCTGAGCTGATTTTGGTGCTTGGAGCATTTATTGCGGAGAGGATCGAAAAAATAAAACAGAAGAAAAAAACATGACTTTGAACTGTGACAGCAAATAAGGAAATAAGGTCTAAAAAATTCCTGACTTAGCAATAAAATCTTGGGACCTTTTACCATTGAAAATAAATGTTAAGGATGTTAATATATTAAAAAAATAAGGCTTCCCCTTGAAGGGAAGCTGTCAGCGAAGCTGACTGATGAGGTGGCTTAACTGACGGAAGAGGAGCTGGTTTT
>JAEEVK010000070.1 GCA_016287095.1 Lachnospiraceae bacterium | reverse complement strand
CCGAAAAATGCTATATGTATTCTGTCAGCTCTTACCGTATCATTAAGTCCCATATGCTGCCTCCTGTTTTTATCAGATATCGGGGATAAAACTTAAGTTTTTATCCCCGTTTATGATTTAACCACAATGTGATACTATTTGTCAATGAAAAGTGTTTATTTACCATTTCCGACAAAGCCGGTACCTGCTGCAGTCACAGGTGAGAATATCTTATTGGCCTGCTCATCGGTAAGTGTGATGCCGAATACTTCCTGATAATACTTCTTTGTCTCTGCTGTAATATCTATATCCTCAAACAGTGAGGGATATGCTGTCTTTGCGAGCCAGAGCAATGTCACGGGTGTATCTACACCGCAGGTATAGCTTCTGTACATACCGAGGGGCATCTTGTAAACTTCTTTGTTTTTGATAGCGTCTATCTCGCTCCAGTCATAGTTTCCGACAGTATTGTTGTAGAGGTCTTCGGGTTGAGCTGTATTAAAGTTGGTGATGAATATCAGTTCAGGGTTCCATGCGTATATCTGCTCCATGTTTACAGCTACGGAGTTATCATTTTCAAGCTCGTTTGCTGCGTTTACTGCTCCGATGGCATCACACCACCACTGGCCGAAGAATTTCTGGCCGCTGGTCATGATGTTGGAGTCTGAATACTGGAACAGGAAGAATGCTTTTACTTTATCTTCTGCTTTTAAGCCTGCTACTCTTTCCTGTACCAGCTTGTAGGTCTTTTCGGAGTACTCTCTTACTATCTGTGACTTATTATTCTCAGGGAATATCTGTACAAGGGTGTCTATCCACTGGTTGAGTGTTTCTATAGCGTTATAGCCCCACTTTCCGGGTGAGATGGCGATAGCAGGGATGCCTGCATTTCTTATAAGTTCGCCTTCTTCTTTGCTGCCGGCGCTGTAAAACACTACATCAGGGTTGAGTTTCAGGAGTTCTTCGATGTTTATGTTTGTGCCATCGATGAAGTCTGTTTTTGCATTAAGTATCTCGGGATACATTTCACCAAGGAGTCCATTCTTTGCAGCACTCATACAAGGTGCTGCCATACCGACGATTTTTTCGCCCGAGTCAAAGAATACTGTGAGTACGGATGCCATGGGGTAGATGTCGGCTACTACTATCCTGTTGACTGTGTTGGGGACTTCGACCTGGTTTCCGGCATGATCAGTGACGATGTGGGTACCGTTGGGGTCGGTGGCAGGGGCCGATGTTACGTTTTCGTCAGTGTTTTTTTCTGCCGGGGTGACATCGGTTTTGTTGGTGGGTTCGTTGGTGGGTTCTTTTGAGCCGCAAGCTGCAAGGCTCATGGTGAGTGTCAGTGCTAAAATGACTGCAAGTAGTTTCTTCATTTCTTTTTACCTCGTTGTTTATTTTATTGGAAATACGCCGGGTGTCCGGAGCACCGGTACAGTCTAAAACCATAATCGCACTTGCAGAATATGCCAATCGGATGAAATCTCCTCTTCTCTTCGGACACTCGCAATCGTGCGTCCGCTTGATACCGGACGCACTTAGGCTTTGTTCAAAAATCGGTTTGGTTAACCGATTTTTGCCTCGTTACAAGGAATTTTCATTCGAGGCATATTTTCTGCGTGCTTAAGGTTTTATCCTGTGTCGGTGCTCTGTACACCCTGGTCTTCCAAATATTTTTAATTTCAACAGATTCGATTGATTTATAATAATTCAAGCAACATATTTGTATTTTCTACTAAATTAGGAATCTCGTTTCTGTATAATCTTCCGGAAAATGCTTCATGTGGCAGAGATATGAATTTTATCTTTTGCGCTTTGCTTTTATCAATAAGCTTTAATATCGGCTTAAACAATGGATCTGCGATTATCACCTGAAGATTATCTAATGATTTTATTGTGTCTATTATTTCGTCTTCATCTGAATCAGTTGTTGCATACCCATAACACTTTTTGCCTGTTTTATTAGAAAGATATTTTGCAAGTGAAAGTGAATTCACTCTTTCGCCCATTATTAATATTTCAGGATTGTCTTCATTATATGCTTTATTTTCTTTATCACTTACATTATTTATTTTTCCTTCAAAAAAATCTATAAGGTTATGTTCATTTATACTTTCCTGATATTCATCTGTTACATCTATCTCTTCACCTGCCAATGAAATCCCGATTTTATACGGTGTACCAAATTTTTCTTTTAGTTTCAAAGCTACACCCATTCCGGTTTCGGATACGACGATGTTCAGATCAGCATCTGCGGATTTTTTTATTTCATCCAAGGTTGAGCCCATAGCCCATGTTGAGATTATCTCATAGCCTTTTGATCTGTAATATTCCTTTATGGATTTATCGCTGCCATTTACAGAAAAATCAAGTGGGGTGAGACCAAGGATATTTATCTTTGGCATGGTGCTTTCTGCTACATTATCTTTCCTGTTTTGGTTTACAATTATATTAGCAAGTGTTTCAAAGGCAAGGCTTGCTCCATGCACATATGATTTCATGCCGGTGGTAGCGAATCCAAATGTTGGAATACCGGTCCTTTCTTCTATTACCCTTGATGCTGCGTCTGCATCAAATCCGGTCATGGCAGGGATGGTTGTTCCGACTATGGCTATAAATTTGGGATGCAGTTCTTCGGCTGCTCTCACTACATCTTCTATCAGCTTACTGTCGTCACCCATTATTGCTTCTATTTCTGTCAATGCGGATATATATACCATGCTGTCCATGTCATACCAACGAGGCTCATCATGGGTGGTATATGTTGAATTACAGCCTGAGGCATCGTGCATTACTATCATCCCGCCAAGTTCGTAAAGTGCGGAGCATACACCAAATGCATCTGCTGAATATGTTGATATAAATCCTGATGTTTGTTTCATTTTTCTATCACCCTATGCAGCAACTGCCGCATCCCATACCTTTTATTTGGACAAGTTTTCGCATTTCCTTAGGATTTTCATATGCATCACGCATAAGTTCAAGGGTATCGGTTATTGCCTCAAATCCGAACATTCCGCCGCCTTCTACGATGTTTACAAAATAATCGGTATCAAGGAAATATGCGGCTTTTTGTCCGATGGCAAGCCATTTATCCGATGCTGATTTTTCATTGTCAGAATTGCTAATATTTGTGGCACCTAACTTTTCACGACTGCTTGATGCCATAAATCTTGATTTAACATCCACCGTTGCGTACAGTTCAAGATCAGGATAGTTTTCTTTAAGGTATTCGTAGTCTTTCTTTTCTTCTCCTGTAAAACTGTCGAGATAAATGCGCTTTACATTAAATCCATGCATCAGTAACTGCTTGGCTACAGATGTCGGACGAGGACAGAATGTATAATCAATTGCAATCGGTGTCTCACCTATCAAGGCAAGTGTTTTTTCAAAGGATTTTTCACATTCTTCAATTTTATCTATGTTTTTTTCTATGCCTTCATCTAAAGTTTTAGCACATTCATATTTAAGTATGTTAAGTGCTTCTGTTATTTCGTCATAATCCCAGCTATATGGCAAATAGATATGCTTTCCTCCAAGTCTCTTTGCAAGGGCATCTCCACCGGCTTTTGCTGCGGGATAATATGTGATGTACAAACTGCTTTCTGCCATCTCCTGATATCCTGCATATGTCCTACATGATGTTATCTCATGGATTTTTAACCCATAGTTTTTAAGAGTGATATATAGATCAGAGTTTTCTCTTGTCGGCAGGTCATTTCCTATGATCGCTACTGCGTTTTTATTGATTGTTCTGGGTTTCAGTAATGCATACATCTGCCTTCTCATTGTCTGATCAGGGGTAAGGCCGCTTTTTCTCAAGGTAGGGTTCATGTAGCAATCTATGATGTCAATATCCGGGAACCGTTCTTTTAATGCTCCGAACATTACTCCCCAGTCACATCCTGTAAAATGATGGACACAGCTCGTATAAACAAGCACAGCAGGAGGTCTTTTTTCAAGTTTATTTATTATGTCGCTTACTCCGTCTATCAGGAGTTCTTCCAGATTTCCGTCCAACAGATTGTTTTCTTTTACTTCGACGGTTGAAAATCTGTCAAGTGCATTCATCTCAGCAGCAGTAAGTACTACGCCTCGCAGGCAGCTTGCTGCACATACAAATATCTCGTGTGCTTCAGGGATTAGCATACCGGTATGGACAATATTCCATGTACCTCTGGCTGGTGATGCATATTCCAGGCCACCGGTGAAAGGAGCCGGGAATTTTGCATCTCCCATACGGATCACTGCACCTTTTTCTGTTATTTCATGTTCTCCAAGTTTTTTGAGCATATAAATCAGCTAAATTCCATATATTATGGAATTATCCCTTTCTCATACTAACTAATAACCTGGATGACAATTAAAAGTCATCAAGTCCATATCAAAATCAGGTTATTAATTTCCCAGCCAGTTTTCGATATTCGTCAGCCATTTCACTATCAGGAAAGGCATCTATTACAGTCTTACCAAGTTCTTCAGCCATCTGGACAGTTGTGCTTCTTGATAGTTCACCGACTATTTCTGTTTCAAAATCGTCTGCTAATTCCTGTACTTTTTCGTTTTCATTTTTTACATCATGATGATTCAGGATAAATCCGCCTAATTCTGCATAGCCCTTTGATTTAAAATTCTGTACTGCCATGGCTATATTTGCGGCAGCGTGGATAGACATATTTTCACCGGATGTAATAATGTAAACTTTGTCTGCATATCCGGCGCGCATAGGCATAGAAAAGCCGCCACAAACTACATCCCCCAGGACATCGTAAAGTACCACATCAGGCTTAAATGTTTCATATGCTCCTTTTTCTTTTAGCTTATCCAGTGCTGCTATGATACCACGCCCGGCACAGCCTACTCCAGGTGTGGGGCCGCCGGCTTCAACGCAGATAACTCCGTATGCACCACGGATTGCCATATCATCAAGTGTGAAATCATTGCCACGCTCTCTAATCAGATCCAGAACAGTTTTTATATTGCACCCTCTCAAACTAAGTGTAGAATCTGCCTTGGGATCGCAACCTATCTGCATTACGGTCAAGCCCTGCTGGGCAAGTGCTACTGCTATATTTGATACCGTCGTGGATTTTCCTATTCCGCCTTTTCCGTATATCGCGATTTTTTTCATATTCTCATCCTTATTATGTATATTTTTTATAAATCATGTATTTTATAATGTGTCAAAAAGAACCTTCCTGTTGACACATCAACCTCTTTTCTCGGTAACATAGAGTGGCACTATGTTTTTTATGATTTCGCCGTCTACCTGCATTTTGTTTATCACTGCTCTCACCCCGAACACTGCTTCGATAGTCTTTTCGTTCACAGTTTCGTCTGTCTTTCCGAAATAGGGCTTGTCTCCACCAAGTATTAATGAGCAGTCCGCTTTTTGCAAGGCATGTTTCGGATAATGTGTGTTAAAAATGCAGCTGATTCCTTTTGCTTTCAGCTTGTCCATAGTATTCAAAACTATCAGTTGATTTCTGAAATCAAGTCCGGATTCAGGCTCGTCGAGGATTAGTAATTCCGGTCCGGATACAAGTGCTTTTGCTATCAGTACCATCTGAAATTCGCCGCCACTCAACGTGCTGCAATCTCTGTTTTTATATGCTATGATACCAAGTTCTTCCATTATCTGTTCAGCAGCTTCGATGTCAGATTTTTTAGGTGTGCTCAAAAATCCTATCTGGCCGGACCTGCCAAGCAATACTGTTTCAAATGCGGTAAATGACGATGTTGCCATACGTTGCTGTGGGACGTAGCTTACCTTGTTCCAGAATTCTTTTGAACTCAATGTGTTGGTATCCCTGTCGTCAAAATAACTTTTTCCGGATGTCCATTTTAGCATACCCATCAGGCACCTTAGAAACGTGGTTTTTCCGCTGCCGTTAGGTCCCAGGATGGCCATAATGTGGCCACTTTCTAAAACTATATTTACATCTTTAAATATATTGTTTTTCTCGTCACCGGATTTACCGGGATATGAAAAAGATGCGTTTTCTGTATGTAATCTCAAATTATATTCCTCTTTCTCGATGTAAGTATCAGTATGAAGAACGGTGCTCCGATTATCGCCGTAAGGATGGATACCGGTATTTCGGCGGCACTTATTGATCTGGCCACTGTGTCGACTACTACCATAAAGGCTGCACCGATACTGATGGATGCGGGGATCAGTTTTTTATTGTCCTGGCCCCAGATCATCCTGCACATATGAGGTACTATAAGTCCTACCCATCCGACTTGGCCGCACATTGATATTACGGAAGAAGTCATTGCCGCTGCGCATATCACTACCAGGGTACGTAGCAGTTTAACATTTGTTCCTGACGCTATCAGTTCATCTTCGGAGAGGCTCAGGAGATTCATCCTCCAGCGCAGAAGGAATATTACTATTATACTTATTACGATTATCGGTGCTCCCAGTGCCAGGTTTTTGTATCCTGCGCTGCCCAGGCTTCCCATCAGCCAGTATGTGATAGCTGGCAACTGCGATTCAGCATCTGCAACGAATTTTACCAAGGATACGAGTGCTGAAAACAGGGATCCTACCATGATTCCCGATATAACCAATACTGCCGGGCCATGGTTTCTGCCTGATGCAGCAAGTTTCGTAACGAGTACTGCACCTGCTCCGAAAATGAAGGATAATACTTGTACGCCAGCCATATCAAACCCAAGCAGAAGTCCCAAGGCTGCTCCAAAACTTGCTCCACCTGCTACGCCCATCGTATCCGGTGTGGCCAAAGGGTTTGAGAAAAAGCTCTGGAAACTGCATCCGGCCACGCTCAATCCTGCTCCACACAGTAGCCCCAAAAGGATACGTGGCAAGCGGACATTCATTATTGTGATCCTCACCGTACCCTTTATATCCTCGGAGCCTACAATCGCTTTAAACACTTCCGATGGGCTTATGCCTATTCTGCCAATACATATGCATACTAAAGCAATTATTATTGGCAGTATTATTAATATGAAAATCGTTGTTTTTTTCACAAAATACTCCTTGTTCACGATATAATATTTGAGTAGTTTGTTTTTGCAGATACTCCGTGGAGTCGGCCAATCTTTCCTGTCATGGCATTTATCTCGTCCTCAGGTGCATCAACTGCGATACAGATGATATTTACTTTTTTCTCTTTGTATGGTAACCCCATCCTGCCTATTATGCCTTCACGATACTGCGAAAGGATTGCATTTAACGGTTCTACGGATGCCAGATCTTCCAATATTATTGATATTACTGCAACTCGTGTTTTCATAATTTACCTCACAAAAAAGCCGTATCTCGAAAGATACGGCTATATCATACATGTTTTCTAAGAACATATTTAATACATGGCAATATTTTTTTGCTAGTCAAATACCACAAAATACATTCTTTTAAATATATTTCAGATTCACATTTGTTTCAGAGTCAAGCTAGTAAGATTTTCTCTTCACATCTGTTTTCTGTTTTGTTTGCCATATCTTTCACTTCAAAACTTGTTTTTAGTGTTAGATTTTATGCAATTATAATCTGCTCTTTGTTTTTTGTCAAGATATCTTTTTGAAATTAATGCATAACTCTGTAAAAAATCACTATAGAACTTGATTTCCAATTTTTTTCACAAAAGAGTGGCTTTTTTGTCAAATTTCTGATATACTATGTCGGCGAGTGTCTGTCTAAGATAAAAGGAAAATCCTTCACTACGTTTAGGATGATAATATTTATAGAATGACAGCACCCTATAAATATATGTAACGATATGAGGACTTCAAAAATGAGATTCAAGGCAATTGCTTTTTCAATAATATCCATACTGTTAACTGTGACGTTGGCTATACCTGCTGCTCCGGTTCATGCGGACGAGATAACTATCATCGTAACAGGTGATGACTCTAATGTTGAAATTGAGGATACTGATTCTGAAAATCAAAACCCAAAAGACCAAAATTCTTCTGATGATACTGACAGCAATGACTCTATAAACAAAGATAAAAAGTCAAAGGATACAAGAACTGATACTACCTCAGCCTCACCCGGTGATGCAGATATACCGGATCCTGAAGATATTATCACGGACGAGTCCCTTAACTCAAATGAAACTGATAACGCAGTAAACACCGGAGACATTGATGCTGCCAACTCTGATGATACAAACTCAGATGAAACCGAGTCAGATGACGATGATACCGAAGAGGATGACTTAGATACCGATGATAAATGCTCCTTCGGAGACAAGTCCAAGACTCTTTATGTAGGTTGGGAAAAATATTACAGTGAGATATTCGGAGTTGATGAAGATGCCGTCATTACATTTAGGAGTAAAAATGAAAAGATTGCCACAGTCGATAGTGAAGGTGTAATAACTCCTGTAAAAAAGGGCAATACCCGCATCTATGCTGATATCGATGAAAACGGCAAAACATCAAAGTGTTCTATCAAAATCACCGTTGAAGAACCATTTAGCAGGATAACCGACTATACCAATGCTATGACTCTTGACAGTAGGTATACCTTTAAGCTTGAAAGGACCGGACACGCAGAGCCTGTCACATGGACTCTCGAGGGTGAGGGACTCGCTGAGTTGGAAGCAGTTTCATCCACTGATTGTTCCATACATACTCTTAAACCGGGCTTTGTTACTTTGACCGCCGAGTGCAGAGGCGAAAAGGCTTCTTTCAAGATAAAAATTTACGATGGTACAGGCGAACTCTTCATCATTTCTCCTGACTCACAGCCATATAAAGGATGGTACAAGACATACAATACATACAACAAAAAAACGAAGGGCTATTATCTTCTCCGTTCATATTTAGAAAGACTTGATACATTAAAGGGTGGCGTACTGGTGCTCAGGTGTGGAAAGTATACCGTGACCAATACTCTCTGCATCCCATCTGATACTACTATCATTTTAGAAGATGGCGCAACCATAGTTAAAACAGATGATACCGGTACAAAGAATCTCACAGCTACTGCCTCCCTTTTCCAGACAGTATCTTATACCAACTCTTCAAAAGACGGCGTGTTCAAGGGATATAAAGGAGAGCATGACATCAAGATCTTAGGTGAAGGCACCGCTACTATAGATCTGAATAACATAGCCTGTCAGGGTATCGCTGCTGCACATTGCAACAGGCTTACTATTTCAGGTATTTCCTTTAAAAATATGAATACCTACCACTTCATCGAACTGGCAGGTAATGCAAATGTAAATATATCAGGGAATTATTTTTACGGATATTCCGAGTCTAAAACCACCAGAAAGGAAGCCATTAATCTAGATACTCCCGATGCAGAAACCCATGGTTTTAACCAACGTTGGACAAGTTTAGACAAGACTCCGAACAAGAATATTACTATCAGCGACAATGTATTTTATAATGTAGAATGTGGTATCGGTACACACAAATATACCGAAGATAAACCTCATAAGAACGTCAAAATCCTTAGGAATACATTTATTGACAGCGCAACATACTCGATCAGATGTATGAACTGGGACGATCCCGTCATAATGGATAATTCGTTTATTTATTCCCAACCTCTGGAAAGCGCGGAGTTAACAGTTATCCTTAACGGTGTAAAAGATCCCGTGATCACAGGCAACCTTTTCGAAAACCTAGAGACCCCGATCAGCTTCTACCACTGGAAGAACACCGGTTACGGCAAGGATTATGCTCCGGTATACAATGAAATAAGCGAATCATGCATGATTTTACTAAAGAATAATTACCTGGTAAATGTTGCAAATCCTTATTTTGAGTATTACAGAGTACTCGATGATTACTCAGAGGATAACCTGGAGTTGCATCCTATTGGTGCGTGACACCTCATCAGTTCAATGACTTCCACACATCCGTGTTAGTTTCAATTTCGATTTCATTTTTCCACTCGGCGTAGGCCGTTCCAAACACCTGCTGCTCGCGTTCTTCGATTACCTCGACGCGGGCAGCATTTGTGCTTTCTTCATCATTTATCTTGATACACTGAAACAGCAACAATGCTTCATCAGTCTCGATCAAAGGACTCATCTCGTAGGCTCTGAGCCAGAAAACCACACCTGCCTCATACTCAGGAAGCATGTTATTAAGCTCCATTAAATCCGCTATCAGCTCAGTAGCAGTAAGGTCCTCCGTCTCCACATCTTTCAGAGTAAGCTTTGGATTATCGTTAATATGCTTTTTAATTGATTCCAGGTCGTTCCTTTTCTTCTCCACCTCTTCGTCGGTCCTGAATACCGTATCCCCTTCCCTGGTCTCATAAGACTTCGGATACATCATATACTGCAGCACCATGTGACGAACTTCGGTCTCTTCGGTTTCCGTACTGACATTGAGTGTAATATGCTCATATACCTTTGTAGCCAGCAGATTATCTGAATACACCTGCTGGACTATCTCTTTTGTTATACCATACTTATCCTTAAGATTACTCTTCAGCCCCTCCAGATATTCGTCGGCACTTAATGCAATCTCAGATTTATCATCCTCAGTAAGTTCTACTCCGAGCTCCTCAGCCTTTGAAGCTATCAGTTTAACGGTCGCTATCTTATCCCTGATACTCTCCTTTAATGAATCACCGAAAAGTTTCCCCTCATCATCCATCTTATAATCCCATATTTCTTTGCCGTACAAACGGTCAATACCCGCCTTTGCAGGCTGAGCATAAAGATTCCACTCTCCTATAGATACCTCTTCCCCATTTACTGTAAAGACAGTATCTTCCTTAAAAGAGGGCGCAGTTTCTTCAGTGTTTGCTTCACTTTTACATGAAGTAAGCACGCCGATCATTAGGCATAAAATAATTAACAGGGATACAAATTTCTTATTATTCATTCTATTATCAAGTTCCTTTATAGTATAGACATTAAGATTCTTCGCTACGCTCAGAATGACATATAAACTGTATAGCTATAAAATGTCATCCTGAGCGCATGCGAAGGATCTTTTATCATGTATTACCGTGAGTAGATGCAACATCCAACCTTATAGCCTTCATATCAGCAAACAGTCCGCGAAGCTGTGTGATGATCTCCTGGGGCTTAAAGCCGGTTACCTTTTTACCTCTTTCACCCATAAGTACATAATCAAACCTCGGTACCTTGCCCGGATACATCTTAAAGGCTCCATCATATTTCTTAAGAAGCCCGGGTATCTGTGCCACATCCAGTCCTGCCTTCTCATACATCTTTAATTCTACCACATTACCTTTCTGGGTAACTGATGTCACAAAAGCATCATGTGCCTCAGCCTTGGTAAGAGCGATGTTTAGCAGGTTTATAACCGGAGCCGGAGGATCACCGAATCTGTCGACCATTTCTTCTTCCAGATCCATCCTCATATTCTCATTTTCTATAGAGGCTATACGTTTGTACATATCAAGCTTCTGCAATTCGTTCTTTATATAAGAGGAGGGGATGAAAGCATCCATCTCCAGATCTATGGAGGTCTGATAATACTCTACCTCAAGTTCGCCGGGTTTAAGGTTCTTTATAGCAGTATTCAGCAATTTGCAATACAGCTCATACCCGACTGCTGCCATATGTCCGCTCTGCTCGGCACCCAGCAGATTTCCTGCGCCCCTTATCTCAAGGTCACGCATGGCTATCTTTATGCCACTTCCCAGCTCCGTAAACTCCTTTATGGCTTCCAGACGTTTTTCAGCATTTTCCTTTAACTGCTTATCCCGCCTGTACATCATAAAGGCATAGGCAGTCCTGTTCGAACGACCAACTCTGCCTCGCAGCTGATAAAGCTGTGCCAGTCCGAACCTGTCCGCATCATCTATTATAATAGTATTTACGTTTGATATGTCAAGTCCCGTCTCTATGATAGTGGTCGAAACCAGGACATCTATCTCCCCGTTTACAAAGGAGTACATGATATCCTCAAGCTCCCTCTCGTTCATCCTACCGTGTGCATACACGATATTCGCATCCGGTAACAGCCTCTGCAGGGTACCGGCTACCTCATCTATACCCGCTATCCTGTTGTGGACATAGTATACCTGACCTCCTCGTGAAAGCTCCCTGTTAATGGCCTCACGGACTACTTCTTCATTGTACTCTAACACAAAGGTCTGGATCGGCAGCCTGTCCACAGGTGCTTCATCGAGCACGCTCATATCTCGGATACCGGCCAGGCTCATATGCAGCGTCCTGGGTATAGGAGTAGCTGTGAGTGTCAGTACATCCACGTTTCCCTTCATCTGCTTTATCTTTTCCTTATGAGTCACACCAAAACGCTGCTCCTCATCCACCACGAGGAGTCCCAGGTTCTTAAAGGTGATATCCTTTGAAAGAAGCCTGTGAGTACCTATCACTATGTCGATCAGACCGGTTCTTACTTTTTCTATAATCTTTTTCTGTTCGGTCGCAGTTTTAAATCTGGAAAGCATACCGATATTTACAGGAAAACCGCCCATGCGCTGTACAAAAGTGTTGTAATGCTGCTGGGCCAAGATAGTAGTGGGCACAAGTATAGCCACCTGCTTCCCGTCCTGTACAGCCTTAAATGCCGCCCTGATGGCTATCTCCGTTTTTCCGAAACCAACATCTCCGCAGATCAGACGGTCCATGATCCCCGAAGATTCCATATCCTTTTTAGTTTCCTCTATTGCCTTTATCTGGTCCTCGGTCTCGTCATACGGGAAGAGCTCTTCAAATTCCTTCTGCCATACTGTATCCCGGCCAAATCTGTGTCCGGTACCCGCCTGACGGATAGCATAAAGCTTTATCAGCTCCTCGGCTATCTCTTTTACTGCGCCCTGTACTTTAGCCTTTGTCTTCTTCCATTCCCCGGAATCGAGCCTGTTAAGCTTCGGAGGCTTACCTGTATCCGCTCCTGAATACTTCTGGAGCTGTCCCATGGCAGAAGCGAGCACATACAGAGTACCGCCTGCACTATACTCTACCTTTATATAATCCTTTGCGATCCCGTTTAAGGTCACCTGCTCTATACCGCGATAAATGCCGATACCATAGCTTTCATGTACCACATAATCGCCTTCATTTAGCTCTGCAAAGCTCTCTATCCTGGTGCCCGTACCCGCATAAGGCTTTTGCTTTCTTTTTACCTTCCTGACTCCGAATATATCGGTCTCGCATATGATGGCAAATCTTATAAGGGGGTATTCAAATCCGCGGCTCAGCTGCCCGGACATTACCACTACTTCTCCCTCTTTGGGAGCCCTCTCTTCGTCCTCACTGAAAAATGCTGACAGTCCGCTGTCCCTCAGCTCTTCCGCAAGTCTCACGCCTCTGGACTTGGAGGCTGCGATGAGCACTACCTTATACTTGCGCTTTTTCCATTTATTTAAGTCCGAAATCAGCATCTCGAAATTACCGTTATAGGAAGCCACTGCCGATACCGACAGTTCAAAGGAACTCTTTACCGGTATTTCTCCGAAGCGGTAATCCATCGTAGAAAGCATTACGGGCTTTAGCTTATTCAGTACCGAAAATACATAGCCTTCATCATATATGGCATCAGTCTGCTTAGGCAGTATAAGTCCTCTGGTGAGCCTGCCCTTCATACTTTCGGAAAACTCCAGCTCTAATGCCGACAAGGTCTCCTTTACCCTCTGTGGCTCATCCAGGTAGTACACGGTACGTGTTATATCAAAATACTCAAAGAACGATACGGTATCCTCAAGGAAATAATTTACAAAGCTGTCTAAACCGACACTTCCCTTGAAATATTCGATATCATCCTTTAACTCATTTACTGTCCGTCTGACATTTGATGCTGAGGATGAATCTCCTGCTTTTTCAAATTTTGCTTCCTGTCTTTTTGCGGCCTTCTCTATCTCCTTAAGGCCTTTCTGTATCTCTTCCTCAGAGACTATGATTTCCTGAGCCGGAAATATATCTGTTTCCTTTAAGTTTTCTATAGAGCGCTGGCTCGATGCATCGTAGCTCCTGATGGAATCTATTTCGTCCCCGAAAAACTCTATGCGCACTGGTACTTCTTCCTGTACAGGGAAAATATCCACTATACCGCCGCGCACAGAAAACTGGCCGGGCATATCCGTAATACCTTCTCTGGAATAGCCGATAGCCACAAGCTTTGCTGCCAGATCCTCAGGTTCTGTCACTGTATCAAAGTCAATGTGTAAAATCTGATCCTTTAATCTATCCGGTGCTGGCAAGCGGTCAAGGCCTGCAGCAATAGAGGTGACAACCGTGATACCGGGTATCTCTTGGTTTGAAGCCTCACTATTACTACTGCACACATTGATGTCCAATATCCTCTTAATAATGCTTAGACGTTCTCTCTGTATAGTATTGCTCTTTACATCCGCACTATAGAAGAGAATATCCTTCGCAGGATAAAAAAATACATTTTTATCGTATAGTGACAGGTCATCCGCAAGTTCTTTCGCTTTTAAGTCGTTTTCCGCTATCACCAACCTTACAGGGAAGTCCTTTGAAACAGCAAAAATAAGGTTACTTTTCTGTGCGCCCGCACATCCGGTAACCCTGATAGGTGTTTTTCCTTTTTCAATTGCTGTTTTCAGGTCTTCTATGACCGTATATTCTCTTAACGGCTCTGTAAGTGCATTCATGTTATGTCAACTATATATCATCATCTAAAAATTTGTCATCCTAAGATTCTTCGCTAAAGCAGTCAAGTCATAGCTCAGAGTGACATATTTATTGGCTTGATTCCTCTTTCTTCTTAGCCGATACATTAAATCGGTTCATCGCAGCATCTATCCCCTCGGATATCCATGTCTCTACCGCTCCGACTACATTTGCAAGTGCTTCGCGGATGACCGGCTCGGAGTCCTTATCAAACCTGGCCAGTACATAATCTGCCAGGTCCCAGCCTTCGGTCTTTTCTCCTACACCGACTCTGATACGGGGAAACTCCTCAGTACCAAGATGTGCTATTATATTCTTTAATCCATTGTGTCCGCCGGCACTGCCTTTTTTTCTGATGCGGAGTCTTCCCACATCAAGATTGATATCATCGCATATGATGATTATCTCATCCGGGTTAAGCTTATAAAAATCAGCCACTTCCCTCACGCATTCACCGCTCAGATTCATAAAGGTCTGCGGCTGTATCAGTAGTACTTTTTCTCCCGCTATATGCCCATCGGCGTATACACCTTTAAACTTTTTGTTATTGATACTCAGATTATATTTATCCGCTATGGCTGTCACAGCATCAAAACCTATATTGTGACGGGTCCCGGCATATTTCATCCCCGGATTGCCCAATCCTATAATCGCCTTCATTTTTATCGTATTTCCTTCCGTCAAACCCTGCGCTGCCTTGCAATTGTTATTGCATCTGATATATATTCATCTTTTTTGACAAAATCTGCCAGATAAGGAATACAGAACATAACCTTCCCATGTTCCGGACTGGCAATAATTCCGTGATCTATTAAATATGCTCTTGGTCTGCTTAATTTATTCTGGGCAATACCTAACCTGCGTGCTATATCAGATGTATCAGCTAAACGATCTGAATCCAGACATTCCGACATTTTTACCAAGTATGATCTCTCACTGTTAGGCAGTTCGTCTAATAATGGTCTCAACGCACGTTGTTCGTAGGCAAATATAGCATTCTTAATTGCCGTATCTGCTTCATCATCGGTAACGCTATGCTTTTTGCCGGTAATATGGTCATTTATATGTAGAATGAGATGGTAACCAAGAAGTTGCATTATGTAGGGATGTCCATAGCAAGCTCGATTAAGTTTTTCAACAATACCGGAATTAACACTTAATCCCTTGATTCCAGAAAAAATACTGTTAAATGAAGCTATTGTTTCCTCCCAAGTAAAAAGTCCCAACTCTTCATGCGTAGCTCGCCGCAAGTAAGTACATCCTTCATGTTTTATTATCGTGGAATAAGCATAAGGAAGTCCTGCTACAGCCAACATAATATCACACCCTTTTCTGGATGCCATTTGAAACGCATTGCAGATAGAGGATACATCTTCGATCGGAACTTTCTGAATCTCGTCGATGGTAACCAAAAGCTTTTTTTTATTTTTTAAACATTCTTCCAGTAAAAGTGACTGCAGATTTTCTTTGCCAATATGTTTTTGTTTGGATACAGAACCAATACCTATTCCACCGCCTATCCCCAATATGCTTACATTGGCTTGTGGGTTTACCGTTTCCGTTACCTCATCATATCCTGTCAAAGCATAAATAAGTTGTGATATAGTATTCTCCGGACCAAGATCAATGGCTTTTCTTTTTTGTGCAGTCGCCCTAATGGAAAGCTGCTCTAATAATGCTGTTTTTCCGCTACCACGGGTACCGGTGATAAATATTGCGCGATTATCACTTCCCACATCAATCATAGCATGCTCAAAGAGACTCAGCACCTTTTCTCGTCCGAAAAATACGCCGGGCTTTCCACCAAATATAGGCGAAAAAGGGTTAGAAAACATAGTTCTCCCTCCTTGAAAAGTTTTCATTTCTGTATATTATACTATATAAAATCAAATCTGTCAAATCTGTATTATCTGTATAAATCTGTAAAATCTGTCATATCTGTATTATCTGTAAAATCTGTATTTAAATTGCAAATCTGTAAAAACATTTGTTATCTCGCGCTATCCACTCTATTTAAAATATTAAAAAGGCTGAGATGCTATCACCTCAGCACATTTTTAAATATTCTCTGCCCTTATGGCATCCAGTGTATTATCTTTCTTTATCTTACCTGAAGCGTAGAACATCGTGACAAACACTACTATGAACACC
>JAEEVK010000069.1 GCA_016287095.1 Lachnospiraceae bacterium | reverse complement strand
TGAATATGTTCGGGGATAAATTATATCAGGAATATGCCAACCAGATTACGGAACATGGTGACCTTGGGCTTGCACAGCAGCTTTTTGAAGCTATGAAGCGTGATTTCGGTTCTAAGGTGAAGGTAGATGACAGTAGAGCTTGAGGGCTGTGTTGACAGCATAGTATTCAGAAATGAAGAGAACGGATATACGGTTTTTGAACTTGCCACAAAAGGCAGTGCGGAAGTGCTGACATGTGTGGGAAGTTTTTCGTATATTAGTGAGGGTGAATACTATAAGCTCGTATGTGGTGAAAACCAGCACAATGTATACGGTAAACAGTACAAGGTGCTTTCATATACTTCCATAGAGCCTGAGGATGCTGAGGCTATGGAAAGATATCTGGGCTCGGGTGCTGTCAAAGGTGTTGGGAAAGCACTGGCTGCCAGGATAGTAAAGCAGTTTGGCGACGATACATTCAGGGTTATCGAGGAAGAGCCCGAAAGGCTGGCTGATATCAAAGGCATCAGCGAGCGTATGGCCAGGAGCATCAGTGAAAATTTTTATGATAAGCGGGAAATGAGAAATGCCATGATGTTCCTGCAGAAATACGGCATTTCTTCAACTCTTTCCGTAAAGATTTATAAGCAATACGGTGCCGGATTGTATCAGGTACTCAGGACCAATCCTTACAGGCTGGCAGAGGAGATAAAAGGCGTCGGATTTAAGACTGCGGATGATATCGCTATGCGCGGGGAGCTGAGGATAAATCCGGAGTTTAGGATCAGAGCGGGTATGCTGTATATCCTGAACGAAAATATCGGCATGGGTCATACGTATTTACCTGAGAATGAGTTCAAAACCCAGATGTTAAATACCATCGGGGCAAGTGAAGAAGATTATAACAACGTTTTAGACGGATTAAAGATAGAGAGAAAGATAATATGTACACCGGAAGGACACTGTTATCTGGCACCCTATTACTATATGGAACTGGCAGTAGCCAGGATGCTGCTGGATCTTGATATAAAGCATCGGGTGGATGAGAGAAAACTCCTGGCAGCGCTCGAAAAACAGGAAAAAGATCTCGGTGTGGAGCTGGACGATATACAGAGAGACGCTATAAAGACTGCTGCCGAAAATGGAGTAATGGTGCTTACCGGCGGACCCGGTACGGGAAAAACCACTACCATAAAGGCTATTATAGGTTATTTTGAAGCCCGGGGGATGGATATACTTCTGGCTGCACCTACGGGCAGGGCTGCCAAAAGGATGAAGGAAACCACGGGCAGGGATGCTTTTACCATACATCGTATGCTGCAGATGAAGGGCGATGTTGAGGATAACGGCGATTCTTTTGGGCAGAAAAGCAATTTTGAAAGAAATGAAAATAACCCTTTAGAGGCAGATGTTATCATTATCGACGAAATGTCCATGGTGGATATTGCGCTGATGAATGCGCTGCTCAAGGCAACGGCACAGGGTACCAGGCTCATCATGGTCGGGGATGTTGACCAGCTGCCGCCGGTAGGCGCGGGAAATGTACTGAAGGATATCATTGCATCGAACCGGTTTACGGTGGTTTGTCTTACAAAGATTTTCCGACAGGCAGCATTAAGCGATATAGTTGTTAACGCACATAAGATAAATAAGGGGCAGGATATAGAGCTGAATAATCAGAGCAAGGACTTCTTATATATAAGAAGGGATACTGCTAACGAGATCATGGGAGTGGTTGTGGCTCTGGTGAGGGATAAACTGCCCGGATATGTTAAGGCGTCACCTTTTGATATACAGGTGCTTACTCCGACTAGGAAAGGCGACCTGGGTGTGGAGAAATTGAACAAGGTACTTCAGGAATATCTGAACCCGCCCGATCCCAAAAAGAAGGAAAAGGTTTACGGTGATTTTGTATTCCGCGAAGGCGATAAGGTGATGCAGATCAAAAATAATTACCAGCTGGAGTGGGAGTCGCGGAATGCAAAAGGATTTTTGAGGGACTCGGGCTCCGGGATATTTAACGGTGACTGCGGTGTGATCAAGAGGATAAATACTTTTTCCGAGGAGCTGGAAATAGTATTTGACGACGATAAACTGGTGTATTATCCTTATTCTTTACTGGAGGACCTGGAGCTGGCTTATTGTATTACGGTGCATAAGTCCCAGGGAAGTGAGTATCCGGCGGTTGTACTACCTCTTTTTAACGGACCGAAACCGCTTTTTTACAGAAATTTGTTATATACCGCCGTGACAAGAGCACAGAAATGTGTTACTATAGTGGGCAGAAGCGAGATAGTTTCGGAAATGATACGAAATGAGAGAGAAAACCAGAGGTATTCAGGGTTGAAGGACCATCTGCTCAGCATGTAATATCGGAGACTGAATTGGGAAATATCTTGAAATATTTATATCCTGCACGATGTCCCGCCTGTCGGGAGATCATGGAGGATGACAGTATATTTATACATCCCGGATGCCGGGGAAAATTTAGCATTATCACTGAGCCGAGATGTTTTAAATGTGGCAGGACACTGCAGGAGGAAGATGGGGATATCTGTCCTGAGTGCCGAAAAAAGCATCACAGCTATGAATACGGGCTGTCATTGTTTAAATATAATGAGACGGCTCAGGCGGCTATGATTGATTATAAAAGCAATGGGATCAGGAGAAACGGTGATTTCTTTGCAGAGGAAGCGGTCAGGGTACTTGGCAGGCTCCTAAAGAGGATCAATCCCGAGGTATTGATACCGGTGCCTATATCCGAGCAGAGACTGCATGAGAGAGGCTTTAACCAGTCGGAGTATCTGGCTAAGGCTATAGGAGATGCACTGGGACTGCCGGTGGACAGTGATGTGCTCTTTAGGAAAAAGGGAAAAAAAGATCAAAAGAAGCTGTCCGGCAGCGAACGAATGAAGAATACTGCTGACTGCTTTTGGACTGTGGATGACATGCCGTACAAGAGGATATGTATGGTGGATGATGTTTATACCACAGGCAGCACTATAGACGGATGTGCAAAGATTTTAAAGGCACATGGCGCAAGAGAAGTTGGATTTCTTGTGATTTTTGCAGGAGAAATGATATAAGGTTTTATAGAGAAACGGAGGGTATATTATGGAGCTGAGGACCTGTAGAATGTGTGGAAAACTGTATAGTTATATCGGGAAGATGACTCCGTTTTGCCCGAAGTGCATGAAGGAACTTGAGGAAAAGTTTGATATCTGTAAGAAATATATCAAGGAGAATCCCGGTGCAAATATTCAGGTGGTTTCGGAGAATACCGGGGTATCCGTAAAGATGATAAAGCAGTGGGTAAGAGAAGAGAGATTGTCATTTTCTGATAAATCACTGGTGGGTATTGAGTGTGAGTCCTGCGGAGCCAATATTCTTATGGGCAGGTTCTGTGCACAGTGCAAGCAGAAACTTGCAGGCGGCCTGGCAGATTCTGTGAGAAAACCGGAGAGACCTGGACCACAGCCGACTCAGAAAACCGGCGGAAGAATGCGTTTCCTTGATGAATAAGTTTTGTTAAAAGGGAGGTTCGGAATGAAAACATTGTTGATTATTGATGATTCACCCTTTATAGCGATGGAGATAAAAAACATAGTTTCGGAGAGAGGCTATGAGGTTGTAGGTCATTCCAGAAACGGTGAGGACGGTATAAGGAAATATGACGAATTAAGACCTGATTATGTCACTATAGATATCATTATGCCCGGTATTGACGGCATAGAGACCGCCCAAAAGATCAGGAAGATAGATGCTAATGCAAAGATAGTGATGCTGAGTTCTCTGTGTGATGAGGAAACCATGAAGGAACTCGAGGCGGCTGATCTTAAGAATATTGTTGAAAAGCCGATAGATACCAATGCACTCATGGGAGTGCTTGATTCTATATAATTAAAAAACATGAAAGCGAGGAAAAGGAAAATGGGTGAAAAGCGTCCCGAGACAATGAAGAGGATCAATACTCCCGAACTGGCAAATGCTTTTATCGAGGAGCAGGTAGCGGCCATCAAGGCTCAGGTAGGACAGGAAAAGGTACTGCTTGCGCTTTCGGGCGGAGTTGATTCGTCAGTAGTAGCAGCTCTTCTTATCAAAGCGATAGGCAGACAGCTGGTATGTGTACATGTAAACCATGGTTTGCTGAGAAAAGGTGAGCCTGAACAGGTTATTGAGGTTTTCGGGAAGCAGCTTAATGCCAACCTTATTTATGTAGATGCTACGGATCGTTTTCTTGACAAGCTTGCAGGAGTTTCAGATCCCGAGAAGAAGAGAAAGATCATCGGCGGCGAGTTTATAGAGGTATTTGCTGAGGAAGCAAAGAAGCAGGAGGGTATCAAGTTCCTTGCTCAGGGTACTATTTATCCCGATATTCTGGAGTCTGACGGTGTAAAGGCCCATCATAATGTTGGAGGACTTCCCGAAGAGCTTAATTTTGAACTGGTTGAGCCTGTAAAGTTCCTTTACAAGGATGAGGTACGTGTAGTAGGAAAGCAGCTGGGTCTGCCTGATCAGATGGTTTACCGTCAGCCCTTCCCCGGCCCCGGACTTGGTGTTCGCTGTGTAGGTGCTATCACACGTGACAGACTTGAGGCAGTACGTGAGTCAGATGCTATTTTACGCGAAGAGTTTGCTATAGCAGGTCTTGAGGGCAAGGTATGGCAGTACTTTACAGTAGTACCTCCTTTTACATCCACAGGTATCAAGAACGGAAAGCGTACAGATGACTGGATGGTTATAATCCGTGCCGTTAACTCTATCGATGCTACCAGTGCTACCATAGAGGAAGTACCTTATGCAGTGCTTAACAAGATAGTTAAGAGGATCATTACCGAGGTTAAGGGTGTAAACAGAGTGGCCTACGACTTAAGTCCCAAGCCTGTAGCAACAATAGAATTTGAGTAATATTTCGCATATGTAAGTATTAATAAGAAAGCATCCCTACGGGTGTCGCTTTTTAGGGATATCTTACAAAAATGAAATAAATATAAAAAATCATTAAAAATTACTTGCATTTGAAAAAAAATTGTGCTATATTAGACGAGTATTTTGGGATTGAGATATAGTCCCATGAAAGAAATGCCGTAAAGACGGCAAATAATACTTCTAATGGAGGGAAATAACATGAAGAAAAGTAACATCATCAAAGCTTTAGCTATGCTGTTAGTTCTTGTTATGGTTATCGGCTCAGTACCTGTAAGCGCTGCAAAGAAAGTTACAGCTAATTCAAAGAAGGCTGTTGAGAAGGCACTTAAGGCTGAGAAGGCTGCAACCGTTACTTTCAAGACAGATGCAACCGGTAAGATCGTTATCCACTCACAGGAAAACAGTGCAAACAAGAAACTTGTTGTAGATGCTCCTAATGCTGACATCGTTAACTATGCAAGCTTCAAGAGCGTTAATGTTAAGGCTTGTAAGTCTTACACCGAGAAGGGTGAAGAGAATGTCCTTTACGTAAAGGATTCTAACGCTAAGGTCGAAGTTGCTAAGAACACTGCAGTAGCTAAGATCGTTGTTCAGACAAAGAAGGCTAACGTTACTGTTAAGTCAGGCGCTTCAGCTGTTGTAGTTGCTAAGAAGGCAAACGCTAAGGTTACTCTTAAGGCAGCTGATGCTTCTATGGTTGGTGTTTCAATCGCTAAGAAGGCAAACCTTACCGTTAAGGGTGGCAGCACAGCATTTGTAGCTATCGAGAACAAGGCTGAGGACAGCAAGGTTACAGCTTCTATCCCGATCATGCTTGAGGCTGAGCAGGATATGGACATCGTTATGAATAAGGGTTCTGAAGGCTCAATAATCGACAAGGCTAACGATGCTATCGATGTTGATGTTGCAAATAAGAGTGAAGAGCCTGTTGTCGTTTTAGTTGGTGGTGAACTTCCTACAACTAATCCTGATGATGCTTCTACAGCAGCTATCAAGGTTGAGGGTGTTAATTAATCCTAATCAATTCAAAAAATCAATGGAGTCCGAACAGGGCTCCATTTTTTTGCGTCCAAAAACTTCTTGAAAAAAACTCTTGTTTGGTTTATAATCTGTCTTGATATTTGTGTTTACAGAAAGGGGATTTTCCCTATGGAAGAAAATAAAATAAAGACTTTTGAAAAGAAGATAAGGATATTGTTTATCATAAGAATCTGTCTTTGGCTGGTATGTGCGTTTGGGTTTGCCTATTGGATATACTGGTCCTTTGAATCGTATAATTATATAAATGAAACCGATTATCATGAGTATGCAACCTTTTTCCGCCCGTATTTCAGGACCGGTATTATGATCTCTGTAGGCAGTATCACGATCAGTCTTATATTGAGACTTATAAGCGATATGACCAAGAGAAGCATGAAGGATGAAATGTATAAGGTGCATTAAGTATTACTATAAGATATCAAAGGGGAAAAATTATGGACTATATCTTGGAAACCAGGCAGCTTACCAAAAAATTCGGTAATAAGCTGGCTGTTGATCATGTGGATATGCACATTAGAAAAGGCGACATATATGGCCTTATAGGAAAAAACGGTGCCGGAAAGACCACTATTATGAGGATGATGCTTTCACTTGCATTCCCTACCAGCGGCGAGATTTATATGTTTGGAAAGCCTATAACAGGGACTTCCGATGTTAAGGTAGGTTCACTGATAGAGGCTCCCGGTATTTTCAAAAGCTACTCGGCTTATGACAATCTTAAGGCATTTTGTGTGCTTTACGGGATTGATGATGCTGTTATCGAGCCCATACTTCGTATAGTGGGCCTGGCTGATACAGGGAAAAAGAAGGCGGGTCAGTTTTCACTCGGTATGAAGCAGCGTCTGGGCATAGCTATAGCTCTTTTGGCTGAGCCTGAGATCATAATCCTGGATGAGCCTGTAAACGGTCTTGATCCTGCAGGTATCAAGGATGTGCGTGACCTGGTTATAAAGCTTAACCAAGAGAAGGGAGTAACATTTGTTATATCGAGCCACCTGCTTGATGAGCTCTCAAAGATGGTTACAAAGTACGGTATCATCAATAACGGCTGCCTGCTCGAGGAGTTGGATGCTGCTGAGCTGGAGAGACGCGGAAGCCATCAGATAGTTATTACGGTTTCGGATCCGTTAAAGTCTGCAAATCTTCTTTCCGGTTCAGGTATGATACCTCCTCAGAATATCTGCATCGCCGGCAATCAGCTGCTGATTAATGCTAATTTCCAGGACAGCGCCCGCTTTAACAAGCTGCTGGTTGATAATGATATCTGGGTAAGCTCATTGGAGCTTAAGTCAGAAGGCGTTGAACAATATTATATGCATGCGATGGGGGATATGAGATGAGACAGCTGATAGCATTTGAATACAGAAAACTCATACGCAGCAAGGCAATATATATTTGTATGATAGTTATGGCTGCATTGAGTATTGCCGGGATATTTATTACTAAGGCTTCAATGGATTTTATTAACAGCAGTTTCGGCGGTTCCATGATCGGTGATCTGGATGGGGTTGACATGTTTAACTACTCGGGTCTTAAATACCTGGTATCGGCATGTTCGAGCTCCAATATCACCATACTGTTCGCAATATTTGTAACTATATTCGTATGTGGTGATTTTACAGAGGGAACCATAAAAAATATCGTAGCCAGGGGTTTTTCAAGAGAAAAGGTTTTCTTTGCGAAGAGCATGGTTATATGTACCGGGACGATAGTTTTCGGTCTGGTAGCCATGCTGGTAGGATTTGTTTCCGGAACTATTGCTTTTGGTGCCGGAACCGGCTTTGACGGCGAATTTGTACTGAACCTGCTGGTGCAGTTACTGGCGCTTATCGCTTACACCATGATGAATGTGCTGCTTGGTGTGTTGTTCGGAAAGCTTGGCGGAGCACTTACATTGGGTATTATAATCCCGTTGGTGTTCCCTCTGCTTATACAGCTTTTAGACCTTGCCGTGATGCTGATGTCTGATAAGCCTGCTGAGGCAACCCAGGACTTTTTCTCACGATTCACTATATCCAGCAATCTTTCAAAGATTTCAGCTATCAGTGTTGATGGGACAGATCTGGTGTTCGCCGCTGTGATATTTGCAGTGTATATTTTATTATTTACATTACTGGGTATATTGTCTATCAGACGTAAGGAAGTTTAATTGTTTTAGAAGTAATGCATATAGCGAGATAAAAGACATAATAATATAGAAAAAATACCGGTAGAAGAACGTAAATCGAACTTCTACCGGTTTGTATTTACTTATAAACGAATGCCCGTGATGGGAATGTCACCCATTATTTAGACGGATCATTCTCGTATCTGTAATGCTCTACCCAGTGCATATCGGGTGGAGTCTTAAGAGCAGCCTTGGCATAGATTTTGTCCTTATGGACATATCTGAATCTGTCAGGGTCAAAGTCGGGATCTGTCGGATCGTCTATATCGTTATCCCAGTATCTTGCATCGTGGGAGCCGTTTCTGTTATCGCCCATACAGAAATAACAATCCTCTGGTACATAATACGGACCAAAGTTACCCTTGGGTTTGTTCCTGAGATATGGCTCATCAAGCGGTACGGTTGAATCGTTGATATAGACCAGGCCATCTTTAATTTCTACTTTTTCGCCCGGGAGGCCGATTATTCTTTTTACATAGACATCACTGTTTTGGTGGTATTGTGCAGTCTTGTCACCTAAGTCGGGGTCTTTACAGTAAGTAAGCTCGGGATCGATCTCATAGAGCTCTTTGTAACTCATGGGATATTCAAAGAATATCACATCCCCTCGATCGGGATCTGAGAACAGGTATGCCAGTCTGTTACCTATGACATGGTCATCCTTTTTCAGTGCCGGCATCATGGAACCGGATACTATCTCGGCTTTCATGATGATGACTTCGGTGATAAGTAATGCCAGCCCGAAAGCAATGACTATGATTATTGCCCAGCTGATTATTTCTTTCTTCCAATTAATCGGTTTTTTCTCTTTTTTGTCCTTTGAATCGTCCTTTAAAGGTGCGGGACTTTCATTCAGATTTGTACTTTCGTTTTCCATAATAAAACATAGTCCTTTCACGGACAATCCATAATATGAACTCTGTGATCATCCGTATAAATAGGTAAGATAAATCTCACCAAATACCTATTATACTATAAAAATATGTCTTTATCAAGTGAAATCACATAAAAACGTATTGTGGCCGTATTCGGAGGTGGCTTTGAAATATTCATATGCGGCGTTAGCCTTATTTTCATCTGCATACAGGCCGAAAACGGAAGGGCCTGAGCCGCTCATTAGGGAACCGTCTGCTCCAAATTCCAGCATCTTTGTTTTTATATCTGCGATACACGGGTGGAGCTTTATGGTGACATCTTCTAAGACATTACCCAGATTATCACAGAGATTCTTTAGCGAACCGTCCTCCAGTGCCTTTATACAGGCATCTATATCAGGATGCTTCGTATTTTCGTCAAGCACCAGGTTGGTATAGACATCCTTTGTGGATACGCTGACGGAGGGCTTGACTATGAGGACCTTTGCTTTGGGCGGGGCCGGGAGAGGGGTGAGGACATCTCCGATACCCTCTGCCAGAGCAGTATTACCCATAAGACAGTAGGGAACATCAGCTCCTAGCTTTACACCCATTTCGGCTAACTCCTTATCGGAAAGTTTGGTCCCAAAGAGTGCATCCATAGCTTTTAAAGCAGCTGCAGCATTCCCGCTCCCGCCTGCCATACCCGCAGCTACGGGGATATGCTTACTTACGGTGCAGTAAATACCTGATGAGATATGCATAGTGTCCATGAACAGCCTGATAGCCTGGTAGACGATATTTTTCTCGTTCACAGGCAGATATGGGAGATTGGTCTTTAATATAATCTTGTTATCCTTGCGTTTCTCAAAAGACAGATTGTCGTTTAAGGTTATGGTCTGCATGATCATTTTCAGTGTATGATATCCGTTCGGCAGTGTACCGAGCACATCAAGTCCGAGATTGATCTTTGCGTAGGATTTTATTGAAATGCGATTCATGATCTGTGGTCCCTTCGTAGTTTTTTAAAACTTCTCTATATATTTTCGTGGTTTTCCATGAGTTTGTCAAGAGGTTGATTTTGATTGATAAGTATGGTATTATGGCTATATACAAAGTCACAAGATTCTTCGTTTCACTCAGAATGACAAAACTAAGAAGATAAAGGAGCAACCATGAAAAACGAACTTACCAAGAGTGATATAAAAAAAATAGAAGAGGAAATAGAGTACCGTAAACTTGTAGTACGTAAAGAAGCTATTGAGGCTGTAAAGGAGGCCAGAGCTCACGGCGATCTGAGCGAAAACTTTGAATATCACGCCGCAAAAAAGGACAAAAACCAGAATGAAAGCCGTATCAGATACCTGGAGAGGATGGTAAAGACAGCAGAGATAGTGGATGATACCTCTAAGGATGATGAGGTAGGCATCAATAATACGGTTACGCTGTATTTTGAGGATGATGACGAGACCGATGAGTTCAGACTTGTTACATCTATCCGCGGTAATATCATGAAAAATATGATAAGTATTGAGTCACCCTTAGGCAGAGCCATCCTTGGCAAAAAAGAGGGCGAAAGGGTATACGTGGAGAGCGAGACCGGAGCAGGTTATTATGTGGTTATCAAAAAGCTTATAAACACAAACGATGACAGCCAGGACAAAATCCAAAGTTTTTAAACCAATGTCAAAATGATTACATAACATACAAAAAAGAAGAAGGCGGTGTTAACCAACCTTCTTCTTTTTTGACACTTATCATGTCAATAAGTAGTATAGGAGAGAAACGATATGGTGTTTGGTAATCGCTTTATTCATTGTTACCATTTTTGAATAGATCAGGGAGATCTTCGGGATCGATACCCTCGGGTAATAAACTGCTTATATCAAAATCCTCCGGTAACTTGCTTGAGTCGAATCCGTCTCCGAAGAAATAATTGAAAGCATCATCATTCCCTCTGCCGTTGTCGTCAGGAGCATCGTTCTTTGATTCATCCTGCTTGGGCTCATCCTTCTTGGGGGCTGCTGCATCTTTATCAGGAGTATCCTTCTTAGTATCATTATTCTCTGTAGAAGGAACAGACGACTCGGCAGGACGGTTCCCTAAGGTAACATCAATTTTCTTCTCGACAAATTCACCGTCCTCACGTCTTTGGATGGTAACGGTAACGGTTGTACCGGCTCTGATAGCCTGGACTTTTTCTACAACGCTCTGATTATCTTTTACTTCAAAATCGTCAATGGCTGTGATAATATCACCCATGAGTAAACCGGCCTTTTCAGCAGCGCTGTCTTTTTCGATGGATGAAATATAAACACCGAGAGGCCAATTGTATTTGTCAGCCATGTCCTGTGTAACAGTGGCTACAATGACACCCATATATCCCTGCTCATCTTTTGAAAGGGTTTCACGCGACATAAATTCGTTCAGGATATCCTGAGCACGTGAGATGGGGATTGCATAACCCATACCTTCTACATCACTGCCACCGATCTTGGCATTGTTGATACCGATTACTTCACCCTTGATATTTAACAGGGCTCCGCCGCTGTTACCGGGGTTAATAGCTGCATCTGTCTGGAGCAGACCGGTATATTTTTGCCTGTCAATGGTAATCTCTCTGTCTTTTCCACTGATATATCCGACTGTTACCGACTGTCCGTAACCTAATGCATTACCTATGGCAATGGCCATCTCGCCAACCTTTGTATCATCGGAATTGCCGACTGTGGCTACCGATATGGCATTGAGAGTTTCCTGTGAAAGATCGGTCAGGTCTACGGAAAGTACTGCGAGGTCGGATACTTCGTCCTTACCCTTGATCTTGGCGGGAGCAGTAGTACCGTCGATAAATTTAACCTTGATATCCTTTGTAGAGGCTACTACGTGGTTGTTGGTTGCTACCATGAGCTCCTTATCATTCTTTTCAAGGATGATACCTGAGCCGGCGGTAGGAGTATCGTAAGGTCCGTACCAGTAATTATATGACTGTGTGATGCAATCGATCGCTACGATTGCTGACATGTTTTTCTCAACAACGGATGAAACATCGGTGCCGGTGAAGGTAGCTGAATCTATGACGCTGGTTGAAGGAACCTGAGTGCCTTCTGCAGGATCGAGATTGAGATGAGCATCATTCTTTGTTTCACTTGTTGTTACCTGAACCTGAGAAGTTCTGTTATTAAACAGATCAGGGTTCTGCTGTTTGTAAATATATGTTATAAGTATGAAAACGCCCGCTGCTATTGCGCCGAAAGCAACTGACATTGCAAGTCCTGTGAAAAACTTTGCAGCCTTGCTTTTTTCTTTCTTTTCCTGCGTCCTATGGGGAGCGGTGCCGGGATATATACTGTCCACCTGACTTACGAAACTTACCTGACCTGCGGGGTAAGGATTTGTCCTGTATTGAGGATTCTGCTGGCTGCCGTAGCCCTGACCTGTATTGTAAGCTCCGGGGTAACCTGATGGCTGGTATGCGCCGTTATACTGCGGAGAAGAGGTGCTATAGCCCGCAGGACCTGCCTGCTGGCCGGCCTGACCCTGGTAATTATATCCGGTGTTGGCATATGTGTTGCCGTATCCGGGATTCTGGTAATTTTGTCCGGGCTGTGCCTGATTTGCATATCCCTGATAATAGTTGGGATTAACCGGTGTGCCCTGAGCAAAAGGTGCTCCATACTGATAACCCTGACCAATCGGTCCGCCCTGATAGAAATTATATTTACTGTAGGGGTCTGCTGCAGCTTCTGTCTGCTGAGTACCGGTGGTATCTGCTGTAGATGCCTGTGCGGTGTCAGTACTATTTGCAGAAACGGTATCCTGCGTAGTCTCGGCTTGTGTTTCAGTTTCGCCGGTTGTACTGTATGCTCCGTCAACTGTAGGATTTACAGTACTCTCCGGGGTATCTTCGGATTTATTTACTTCGTTATTTTCAATATTGATATCAGGATTATATTCTTCACTCATGATCTTGCCTCCTGTGAATTTGTATTTGAATTTAGCCTCGGGATAGGCCTTTTCCGTCGGCTCATGACTTTATTTTAGAATCGATTTGTGATGATATTGTGAAAAAAGAGAGAAGAAAGTGTTAAAACAGGACACAATTAAATCACATTTTTTTAACTTGTAAAAAAGAAGCAAATATTGTATTATGTAAAATGTTATGATGCCAAGGTCGAAAGACCAAAAGCCGTTCAAGCTTGTTTGCAACGAAGCAATCCGTGGCATCAAATATTTAGTAGTTATAAAAAAACGGAGTATCATGATAAAAGATAATCAGAAAACAATAAACCACCTGTTTATCATTATCGATGCGATTTTGATAGTCGGTGCATATTTTCTGGCATATCCGTTAAGATTCCGTGTGCTTTCTTCGTTTGGACCGTTTGCCCTGCAAAAAGGAGAAGGCTTCCTGAAATTTTCGGAGTATGCACAGAACATAATATTCCTGCTGCCGGGATATCTGATAATCTACAATATGTGCGGCCTGTACAAACCCAAACGCGGGCACAGCCGTATAAGAGTTATCGGAAACCTGCTTGAAGCCAACGTTTTAGGAATATTCTATTTTGCGTTCATTATATTCGTAATGAAGAAATCCGATATTTCCCGTTCGTTTTACGGTATATTCGGAGCATTAAACCTTACCTTCGGACTGGGACTGAGGCTGGTCAGCGGCAAAATACTCAGGGCCTTCAGGAAAAAAGGGAAAAATCTGAAGCATGTACTGCTTGTAGGCTACAGCCGTGCAGCCGAAGGCTTTATAGACAGGGTAAAGCAGAATCCCGAATGGGGGTACTGGATCCACGGAATACTTGATGATAACCTGGTGCTCGATACCGATTATAAGGGTGTGAAAGTAACCGGTGCGGTACTGGACCTGGAGGATATCATAAACGAAAATGATTATGATGAAATAGTTATTACCCTGAGTCTTGATGAATATGAGAAATTTGAAGATATAGTAAATATCTGTGAAAAATCCGGCGTACATACCAAGTTTGTACCCGACTACAACAATATGGTATCCACTGTGCCGTATATCGAAGATCTGTATGGATTACCGGTTATTAATATAAGAAACGTTCCTTTAACCAATACCTCAAATCTCTTTATTAAAAGAGCTATGGATATAATTATAGGAAGCATAGCACTGATAATTTCATTGATCCCGATGATTATAATCGGCATAATCATTAAGTGCACATCAAAAGGACCGGCGTTGTTCTCGCAGATACGTGTGGGAAAACACGGAAAAGAGTTTAAGATGTTTAAATTCAGGTCCATGTATCTCGAAGATCCCGAGAAGGAAAAGGAAGAGTGGACTACGAGAGGCGATAAGAGAGTAACACCTATCGGCAGGTTTATCAGAAAGACCAGCCTGGATGAGCTTCCGCAGCTTTTTAATGTGCTCGGAGGCAGTATGAGTCTGGTAGGACCGAGACCTGAGCGCCCTCAGTTTGTAGAAAAATTTAAGGAAGAAGTACCGAGATACATGATTAAGCATCAGGTGCGTCCCGGTATGACAGGATGGGCCCAGATAAACGGTCTGAGAGGCGATACATCTATAAGGAAGCGTATAGAATACGACCTGTATTATATCGAAAACTGGTCAGTGGGCCTCGATATCAAGATCCTGTTCCTAACGATATTTAAAGGATTCATAAACAAGAATGCGTATTAGTCATAAGGTGGTAAAATGAGTGATAAAGACGATACAATCATAAAAGATGACAACAATAACGATTACGAAAATGTATGCTATATCTGCCGCAGATCGGAGTCCCAGGTTGGCAAGATGCTGAAAATGCTTGACAATATGTACATCTGCCCTGACTGTATGCAGCGTACCTTTGATCTGATGAACAGTTCGGCAGGATTCTCTAACCCTGTAGTAAAGCCTAAGCAGGACAAGAAGGAGACCGATGAGAAGTCGGATAAGCCTGAGAAGAACGATAATCAGAGTCAAAACGGAAATCAGACAAACGGTGTACCTCCGATACTCAATCTCGGATCGGGTTTCCTTAATCTTGACAACCTGATCATGCCCGGTTTTTTCAATGCTGATACCGGTATACCAAAGAGCCAGCGTGTAAAGAAAGCAAAGCCTGAAAAAAAGGCGGGAGCAGAAAATGAGGTACCTGCAGTACTTGATTTCAAAAAACTGCCGCCCCCTCACAAGATCAAGGAACAGCTTGATGAGTATGTGATCGGACAGGAAAGAGCTAAGAAAATAATATCAGTAGCTGTATATAACCACTATAAGCGTGTGACCAAGGATGCTGAGGGCAGCATAGAGATAGGAAAGTCAAATATGCTGATGATAGGACCTACCGGATGCGGAAAGACCTATCTGGTGCAGACACTGGCAAGACTGCTTAATGTGCCTTTGGCTATAACCGACGCAACATCGCTTACCGAAGCAGGCTATATCGGAGACGATGTAGAGAGCGTATTGTCAAAGCTGCTTAAAGCTGCGGATAATGATGTGGACAGAGCCGAGACAGGCATTGTTTTCATAGACGAGATAGATAAGATAGCAAAGAAAAGAAATGTCACCAACAGGGATGTAAGCGGAGAATCCGTGCAACAGGGCCTTCTTAAGCTCCTGGAGGGTGCGGATGTTGAGGTGCCCGTAGGCGCTACCAGCAAAAACGCCATGGTTCCCATGACTACAATAAACACCAAAAATATCCTGTTTATCTGTGGCGGTGCATTCCCTGATTTAGAGGAGATCATAAAAAAGAGACTGTCAAAGAATACGCTTATCGGTTTTAACAATGACCTGAAGGACAAGTTTGACAATGATCCCGATCTCCTGGCAAAGGTAAATAATGAGGACTTAAGAGAATTCGGTCTTATCCCGGAGTTTATCGGACGACTTCCTGTGGTTTACACCTTGCGCGGATTAGATGCAGAGATGCTCGTAAAGATCATGAAAGAACCTAAAAATGCCATCTTAAAGCAGTATCAGAGGCTGCTCGAGCTGGATGAGGTTGACCTGCAGTTTGATGATGACGCATTGCTTGCCATAGCTGAAAAGGCTTTGGAAAAGAAGACCGGAGCCAGAGGACTTCGTTCTATCATTGAAGACTTTATGCTGGATATCATGTATGAGATACCTAAGGATCCGACCATTGGCAGGGTATTTATCACCAAGGAATATATTGACGGCAAGGGCGGACCGAGGATCGTCCTGAGAGGCTGAGCCTTTTATAAGGTTAATGGAAATACAAAAATAAAAGCAGGAAAGAGTTGAACCTGCTTTTATTTTTTTACATAAAAAGCTATAAAAAAGAGAACAAATGATCGTATTTATTAGAAAATCTATTGCATATTTTGTGGAAATCTATTATAATAATACAGTATGTTGTATCGCAGCCCCAAAGTGTTCTCGAGGGTGCGATGACGCATAATGATCATTATCAGGGGAGAATCATGGAAACATACAGCGGAAATGAAATAGTCGTATTAAAGGGTCTGGAGGCAGTCAGAAAGCGTCCGGGCATGTATATAGGAAGTCTCGGGAGCCGCGGACTTCATCATCTGATCTGGGAAATACTCGATAACGGCATAGACGAGCATCTGGCAGGCTTTTGTAACGAGATAGAGATCGTACTCCAAAAGGATGGCGGAGTATCCATCACCGACCATGGACGAGGTGTACCTGTGGATATGCATCCTACAGAGCATATGCCGACAGCCCGAGTAGTATATACCATCCTACATGCAGGCGGAAAGTTTGGGAACACCGTATATAAGGTATCCGGCGGTCTGCACGGAGTGGGAGCATCTGTAGTAAATGCACTTTCCAGCCATATGATAGTGGAGATAAAGAGGGACGGAAAGGTCTATCGTGATGAGTATAAGGACGGCGGACATCCGGTAACGGAGCTTGACAGGGACGGATTGCTGCCAGTTGTGGGAAAATGCAGCAAATCGGATACAGGTACCAAGGTCACATTTTATCCGGATCCCACCATTTTTGAATCGGTAGAATTTAAACCGGAGATCATCGTTAAAAAACTAAAGGAAACGGCATATCTTAACAATGGCCTGAAGGTTACTTTCTCAGATC
>JAEEVK010000191.1 GCA_016287095.1 Lachnospiraceae bacterium | reverse complement strand
CTGTTTTTCAGCTATACTCACATTGCTTATACCAAATTCGGATACCAATGCATTTCTCAGATATTCGATAAGTTTATCCGTGCTTTCATGATGCAGCGTGGTCACTGCCATCCTGGAACCTGACTGTGCTACCTGCACATATGCTCCGGCTATCTTGGGCTCATTTACCTCTCCTACTATCAATATATCCGTATCCATCTTTTTCGTTCCGGTAATGATATCATATATTGAAAAATCGCCCCTCTCCTGCATCATATGTATGTCCCGTTCAGGATAAACGTTATTGAGATTAAGCTCAAATGAACTCTCTGCGACTCTTATCGTATATCCCGGATTCATAAAACCAACCAATGATTTTAACAGAGTTGTCTTTCCTCCGCCCATCGGACCGGATATACAGTAATTCATTTCTCCCATAGTGATCAGCTTCAAAAGGCTTATTACCATATCCCTGTTTTTGTGTATCAGCAGAGATTCTATTTCCTTAGCATTTGAAGATTTGAATTTTCTGACGTAAAACGTCCATCCGTCAGATACGGGAGGCCTGGCTGCAACTATTCTTGATCCGTTTTTTAAGGTTCCGTGTATAACCGGGTTTTTTCTTGACAAAGAAGTTCTGATATTATATCTGTAAATATTCTTAACAACCCTTTCAAGATTTTCCTCACTGCCAAACGAAAGAAACTTCAACCTTAAAAGCTTTCCATGAAGCACACAGTATAACGTATCATAATTCATGCTGGTTTCTTCTGTCTCTGAGGATTCCAAAACATCAAGGTAGTTATATTCCACCCTGCTTCGTCCGCCTACACCGCCTGAGACACCGTCCACAGATTCATCCATTATCAGTATATCCGCACAGTCATGTCCGTATAGTTTCTGATAACATCTCTGTACCAGCATCTCAAGCTTATCGTTGTAATTACCATAGACCCCTGTATTATAAAATGCATCCTCTATATCATCTTCCGTTATACAATAAGCCGTGCCCTTTCCGTTTTCTTTGGGCATATCCCAAGAAAAATCCCTGACCATATGTAAAAAAGACCCCGGCCCATACTTTTCGGAATACTGTACATACATATATTCAAATTTATCCTGGGCACTCATAAGTGAAGGATTGTCAAAAGGTATGATCTTATTAATGTTTTTTTCACCGATGCCCATACGGTTCTGTAAAAGCTCTTTCAGATACTCCTTTAAATACTCCCTGTCTCCGGCATCTCCAAGACATGCCTCCCTTATGGCATTTCTTAACCTGTTCTGCTGTTTTTCTCTTTTTACGGTTTCAGCCCTGTTTAAACCAAGTTCAGAATAATCGCTGTTTAAAACCTCATTGACTATCCGTCTGCACTCTTCAAATATATTATCAGGTTTATAATATGCTTCTTCCCTTTCCGCACCGGCCTTTTTCTTTATATTTCCTCTGTCAAACAAAAGCAGGAGTATGATCGGGAGGAGCAATAATATTATTGCGAGAATAACACCGGTCATTTAGTTTCATCTCTCCTTGTCCGTTCTGTTTTTCTTTCCCTTATAAAATCCATAAAGATACTTACCGTTTTCCTAAGGTTTGTAAAAAAATAACCGTTTGCCATCTCTTTACCTATGTCTAAGTTTTCTGAAATAAATTTCATCACCTTTTCATCACATATGGCGTCCATATAATCAGTATTGTGAGGGATAAATGAAGAATTTTTCAAGTTCATCTTTTTATACAGTGTTCTTAGATTATGCATGCTGTATTTACTGTCACTGTCATAATCGTTAAACAGATAGAATATCTTATTTTCGTCAATCAGCCTGTTTTCAAAAAAGCTGTCAAGGAAATCCCTGTTCTGTCTCAAAGACACAACAACCGCGTCACACTCCTCAATGATCCTCATGGACATCTCATTGTCACCGGAATTTGTATCGATAAGCACAAGATCATAGTATTTCTCAAGGCATGAATAAATATGTGCCAGCATATTTCTTGCAATATTATTATCAAAGCCTTCCCTGTTATGTATCTTTGTACCAGCAAGCAGATAAAGAGTTTCACTCATTTTTATCGAGCAGTTTTCTATTTGTTCTTCCGTAATATTTCCTGATTTGAAAAATCTTATCAGAGCATCAACTCCGGTATCCCTGAAAAAATCCCCGTTCCCTGCTGTACCGAGTAGCGGTCTTTCAAGATTGTTCAGATTATAATGTGTCTGTGTGACAACAGTTTTTTCCGAATATATAACAGATATGGCCGTAGCCATAGCTATCAGCCCCGACGATGCCCCGGTCCCGTGTAAAGGGCTCCAGAATGCTATTTTCACTGTTTCCTTCCCCTTTTCGCCTCTTTATATGCTTTTTTAAGTTCTTTTTCTGTGCATTCACATGCCGATATTTTTAGGAGCATCTTTATCACTTCTTCCAACTGATACGATATACCCGAAAACCCTTTCTTCTTTCCCCATTCCATATGATATTCTGCCTCTAAATCCTGCTCTGAAAAAGCTACCGCAAAAACATCCTTAAAGACTGAATTATCATTCATTTTATCGTACAACCCCTTCACTGCTCCTGTAAAATTCCTGATTATCAGTATATCTGCGTTTTTTATCTTCGATTTTTCAAGTGCTTCAAAATGTCTTCTATGCTCATCCGTTACAGCTATCACTGTCGAACCGGTGTCAGGTTCTCCGTCAAAATCATTGAGATTTAAAACTATATCATATTCTCCTGTCTGTTTTCCATATGTATAGTGTGCAAGCCCTGCATCCAGTATTTCTTTACCGGGATCGATCCCCTCTACATGCGGCAGATATGTATAGATAATATGTTCCACGGACCTGTCACATATAAGCGTCCGTATATTTAACTCCCGAAGGCACATTGAGAGACAAAGCACTAAATCCTCATATCCGGTGCCGATAAAGCTGATGGTCCTTGTGATCAATCCCATATGCTTCCTCCATACTCCTCGGGCAATCCGGATACCGGACCCTTATAATCCTCGGTTACTTCACCGTCACTGTTGGCATATTCGTCTTTATAGCATGATATTTTTTCTTCCAGAAGGTCTCTTTCATTATCATTTATCGCTATGGATATTTCGTTTATATTGGGATTTGTTTTGATCATATTTTTGATATTTAAAGATGGAGAATAATTGACTACAGAGATGTTTTCGTCAGTGTTGCTGTATTTAGTTACAT
>JAEEVK010000068.1 GCA_016287095.1 Lachnospiraceae bacterium | reverse complement strand
GGCAAACAGACGACATAACAGTCCGTTTGCAAAAATAACTGAGACCCTGTCTCCCAATGGATATTTGGCCTTTGTTTGATCTTATTATAATTATGTTTTAGTGCTTAAGAAGTTTCGGACTCAAAATAACCTCATCAGGTGGAATGGGTGACAGGTTAAGTGAGGACAGTAGTAATTTAGCGTCCTTAGAGTCCATCAAATCAAACGGCGTCTTATCTCCGAGATTTTCTCGGAGGACGCTGTTTATGTGGCAGCATACTAGATTGACATCATTTGTAGTCAGCTTGTTAAAGCTTGTACCTTTTGGAAGGATGCATCTGATAAGCCTGTGATTGTTTTCTACCTGAGGTTTCTGCCATGAAGCCTGAGGGTCACAGAAAAACAGATGTGTACGTATTATGCCGGATCTGGTATGCTCAAGTGCGTCAGGATTCTTGAATTCCACGCCGTTATCAGTAAGTATGACCGAAAATAAGCGTTTGAACGCCGCGATGCCTATTAGGTCGGTCAGTGCGTCAAAAACCTGGATAACGCTATTCTGAGAGCCGTCTTTTAATAAGAAAATAAGCATAAAACTGGTCTTCCTGAAGATCATGGTGAGCAGAACTTTGCCTTTCTCACGACTGCCCTTGACGGTATCCATTTCAACTACTGAGAGCTCAGGATTGGCTTCTATATAGGAATTAAAATCCTCTATTGTACGGCCCTGACGATACTGGTACTCTAACTTTGTGAGGATCCTTCTGGGACGCCCTTCACGGTAAACAACTTTCTTAGGTAGATCGATGTTACGCACTTTGAATACGTTCTTATCAATGTAGTTGTAAAGGGTTCGTTCTGAAATGCCAAGCTCTTCTGAATGGGCGGTGCATATGTGGTTCAAGGACTGTCCTTTGGCAATCAGAGGCTCGATGATATCAGCAATCTTACGTAATTCGGCAGGTGTTTTCCTGACACCGGAATGAGCATCCTTAATGGATTTGTGATGGGCAACGTTGGCCTTGTGTGCAGAGTAATAAGCTTTGATTTTCTTGCAAGTCTTCTGCTTCTTGCATATACCGCATACATAAGGGGGCTTATCCAGCAGACTGCACTGTGAGGATTCATATGAGGTACATATGGTGGTGCATACGACTCCTTCAGGGCAGTACTTACATCGTGCTGCAAAACAGCCATGTGGGCCCGCCTTGGAGCAGATAGTGTTCCTCTGACAGGTACCTTCTTGCAGGCAGTCATTTTCACCGGGAAGTGGAAGACGGCGGATAAAACATCGGTAATGGAGAACTTCCCTGGCAATTGTTGAGGGAGAGCGCTCAAGGCTTCTTCCTATGGCAGCAAACGAATAATCATTGTAGATCATTCTTTCGATAAAAGCACGTTCAGGTAAGGTTAACTGTGTAGACATGCTTACTCCTTTCCTGATCAAACAAAGGTAACTATAAATATACTACTTTGCAAAAGTAACTGCCAGTTTGCAAGTGTAGTTGCAAGCAAAAAATAGCAATTAAAAAAACATTTTAAGAAATTTATATCAGGAATTAAGTGATATTTTCAATTATTATTTAAAGGAAATGTTATGAGCAATAAAACATTTGTATCACCGGAGATTGAGAAAAACACCATAGAGGAGCTCTCAAAACAGCTTATAAAGGCAAACTCGGAACTGAAAAAACTCCAGGAAGAACGTGAGATAATGTTTGCTAATATTTCGCATGACTTAAGAGCTCCGATGACAGCCATCAGGAGTGCTGTGGATCTGGCTTTAAGTGAAGAAAATCCGTCGCGTGAAGACCTGCGTTCAACGATTGAACTGATAGACCGCAGGTCTAAAACATTGGAGGCTCTGGTAGATGATATGTATTTCCTGTACAGTGTCTCAAATGTACCAAAGTCCCTTGAATTTGAAAAAATAGATGCAGTACCTTTTTTGGAGGAGTATTTCTATGATTTACAGATTGACTCCAGGTTTGATGATTTTGAGATGCTGCTTGACATAGAGCAGGGGCTGGAGTGTGAGATAAGTATAGATATACAGAAGATGATACGGGTATTGGATAATCTGTTTACAAATGCGGCGCGGTATTCTGTAAGAGACTGTGACGGAAATCCCATTAAAAAACCTGCCATCAGACTGAAGGCAGGTCGTGATAATGACAGGTTGATGATATCCGTTATGGATAACGGCCCGGGTATACCTGAAAAGGATTTGCCGTATGTTTTTATGAGAACCTACATGGTCTCCAATGCCAGGACTCCGGAGTCCGGAAAGAACGGCAGCGGTCTCGGACTCTCAATAGCAAAGACTATAGTTGAAAAACATAACGGAACTATAGAGTGTAAAAGTATAGTTGGTGAAGGAACTGAGTTTGTGATATCACTGCCGGTGTGCTGTTAGTTTTTTATCTGAAATGACAAGCTCCTGCGTGCAGTACTTCAATATACTTTTTCTATGCGTTATAATAAGGCAGGTCGGTCTTGGAGTCAGTTGCTGCAGACCGCTGATAACCTTTTGCTCGGTAGCCTCATCCAAAGCTGAAGTAGCCTCGTCCAGTATAAGGAACGGGGCTTTTTTGATGAAAGCCCTTGCTATGGCAACTCTTTGCGCCTGACCTTCGGAGATACCGAAGCCCTTTTCACCGATAACAGTGTCTATTCCGTCAGGAAGCTCGCTGATAAAGTCATAGGCTGAAGCAAGCTTCAGGGCATCTTCTATTTCTTCGCTAGTGGCGTCATGCTTTCCTGCTAATATATTTTCCTTTATAGTTCCGCTGAAAAGAGTGTTGCCCTGCGGTACATATGCAATATACTTTCGGATGCCGGCCGATCCGGGAGTCTCTTCACCTTGAGGGTTGTAAAAAGATATGCTTCCGCCGGTAGGCTTTACAAAAGACATGACAAGCCTGATAAGAGTAGTTTTGCCAATACCGGATTCACCCATTACGACTGTGGAGTCACCGGGCTCAATCCTAAAGGATGTGTTTTCCAATACAGTCTCGGTATCATAAGCAAATGTTAGATTGTCCACTTTAACACCTAAACGGGTAGTATCAATATTTACATCCAGCTTTTCTTCAGCAGGGATTTCGGACAGTTCCATAATTCTCTCTGCAGATGTAAATAACGAAACAAGTTTGGGTATCTGGTGAGCCAGCTGTATAATAGGTCCCTGCACTCTGTTTACCAGAGTCAGGAAAACCGACATAGTACCGTAGGTTATAACCTTCTTTGATATCTGAAGTGCGCCATACGTAAAGGCGGAAAGATAGCCAATCTGAAACGCTAATCCGATGGTGGTTGATCCCATTAATCCGGTCTTTGATCTTTTAAAAACCCATTTGAATCGTTCTTTCCTGAGCTCAGTCAGCTTGTCCACAGAATAATCTTCATTTGTAAAAGCCTTTACTATCAACAGATTTGCAAGACTTTCCTGCAGAAAAGAGTGATAAGCCGATTCGGATTCTTGGACCTTTTTTTGAAGCCCTTTGAGTCTTCTGGCAAATAACCAGGAAACACCTACAGAAACAGGAGCTACGATCAGTGCCAGCAAAGCAAGAAAATGGGAATAGTAGAAAAGTGTAAAAAATACCATTATCAACTGAACGGAAAGTTCTATGATACCGGGTAAAGTGTAGATAACACCGTCGGCTACATTACCTGCATCGGATGTCAGCCTGGTAACGATGTCACCGGTGTGGTATTTGTTTACAGTGTGCCATGAAGCACGTATGATCTTATCATAAACGGATTTCCTGATCCCGAAAGAAACCTTTTCTTCGATCAGGGTAGACAAAAGAGACCCTGCGGCACCTATCAGCTGCATGGCCAACATGATAATAATGTATAAAACTATGATACCGGTAATGCTTAAGCTTAAAGAAGCATTATCTATGATCTGCTTGGAAAGAATAACTGTATATAGTGAAGCGCCTATCACTGCTAAATTAAATACAAGCATCAGCAGGATGCGAAAACGGTATTCCTTTGCATTGTTTAGGACCCATTTTAATGAATGAAAATATTTCTTTAAACGTTCCTTCATATAAAATCCGCCTCTTCTAGTTTTTGGAGAAATTCAATGACTGACTGCTCACATTCCTCACGGGAGACGTCGTATTCTATAAGTAGTTTCTCGATTATATCGTTTACGCTTATTTCGTCTTCGAGCATATCCAGGATTATACTGCCGACACCTTTAATGACATAATAATTTCCGGTGGTAAAGTCAAGTATGACCTTTTCACCGTTAAGTATTGTAATATCTAATTTTTTCTTTGATCTTACAATTGTGTTTTTGTCCATTATCTGATAGTTTCCTTTAATATGTCATTTTACATCATAATCATAGCTAGTTTATCATAAAACGATTTATTTTACAAGTATAATAGCCCTGTTATTTTAAAAAATTGGCAATATCTACTATATATATAGTAATCTTAGCAATAAAGTGCTTGCCGTTACCGATGAAAAATGCTATAATAGATTCTGGGATGTAAGGGGGTACTATGCCCTTTTATAGTGTTCACCGCACTGTACAGGCATCCAATACATAATATGCAGGAGGTGTTTGTATGCGTTATATCATCACAGGTAAGAATATCGAAGTGACAGAAGGTTTGAAAAACGCAATTTATGAGAAGATTGGTAAGCTTGAGAAGTATTTCAAACCTGAGACAGAGGTAAGGGTTACCTTCAGCGTACAGAAAAAAGATAAACATAAGGTAGAGGTTACTATCCCGATAAAGGGTACTGTTATCCGCGCAGAAGAGGAGAGCACGGATATGTATGTATCCATCGATCTGGTAGAAGAGATCATCGAGAGACAGATAAAGAAGTTCAAAAACAAGATCATTGATTCGAAGCAGACATCATACGGACTGAGTGAGGCATTTTCTACAGAGGCTCCTGAGGAGGAAGAAGAGATAGTTATCACCAGGACAAAGAAATTTCCTATGAAGCCCATGGATCCTGAAGAGGCTTGCATAGAGATGGAGCTTACAGGACATAACTTCTTCGTTTTCAGGAACTCTGAGACTGAGCAGGTGAATGTCGTATATAAGAGAAAGGGCAATACCTACGGTCTGATCGAGCCAGAGTATTAATCAGGCCGACTGAAGACATTTTAGGGGAGAATATACAAATATATCAATTTTGTAGTTTCGGGGAGATTTTAAGGAAATGATTCCTAGTATTCTTTTGGCACTGACGGTCATAGTGGTTATGGTCGATGTACTGGTTGGCATACATCGTGGCTTTGGCTTCAGTGTGGTCAGGCTTCTTATATGGATAGCCGGTTCGTTTATCTGTGCTTTGTTTGCCAGGTCCTTTACCGTTTGGCTTTTGATGAAAATAGCTAATGTACCTGACATGAAGACATTTGCATCCGACACCTTCAGCGGGATGCTCACGGATACCACTAGTGCAGTCGGGACTCACCTAACAGGCACTTTAGTATCGTTTATGGTACCTGTGGTATTCATAGGAATGTTTTTAGCAAGTAAATTCATTACCTGGATTATTTATTGTATAGTAAAGCAGATCATTAAAAAAGCTGCAAAGCGTGCAGAGGCGCACAATGCAGCGGTTGACGCAGTAAAGGCTATCAGGAGTTCTGAGATGCCTGATGCCGAGACCTTGGAGCAGTCACCCATACCTCAGCCGTCATTTGGAACAGAGGAACATGATTCTGATTTCGGTACATTTGGCATCTATCCCAAGGAAGAAGAATCCGAGGATGATGAGGATGAAGACGATACTGAAGTTACAGCTGCAGAAACGGTTGATGATACAGTAGCGGATGGATTTGGCACAATAGTTGAAGCTTCTAATGAAGCAACTGAGACTGAAGATTCAGAAACTGAACCTGACCTGAGCGGTGATGGATTTGAAGCTATAGCAGCTGCCAGCGAGGACGGTTTCGAGTCACTTGCCAGGGATCAGAAGGTTGAAAAGGTTGAAGAGGTTAAGCCTGTAAAAGAAAAGAAACTGAAAAAGAAGCACTCATTATCCATGCTTCTTATGAAAAAGTCAGTTCTTTCAAGTGTTTTAGGCGGTATCCTTGGAGCTCTCATTTCATTGTATGCCTGTGCGATCATCTTTGCTCCTGTTTCCGAGATGGTAAAGATATTCTCAGAGGAACAGAGCGGAGAACCGATGGTCAATCTGGTTACGACTTTTGCTTCGGTAGACACAGATGAGTTTTTCAAAAATGCCTTTAGAAAGGATCCTGAGCCTATAACCGGCATAGTCCGGGATTTTGAGATTACAAGTGACATCAGCATCAGACCGGAGGATTTCTCTGAGGCTATAGATGATCATGAAAATACAGTAATTTATTATATTTATAAATACTGTGGAGCATCAGGAGCTGCTTCCTTTATATATAACAAGCTTACACCGATTAATATAAAGGATATAAAGCTTAATACCCAGGGTGTTACAATCTACAACTTCCCTGATACATTAAGAAGTTATCTTGGATTGCTTGGACCTGCTGACGATCTGGTGGATTATATGTGTTCGGGTAAGGGCTTTAGCATAGAACTGATCGACAAGCTGGAGGTGTTCTTCAATAACTTGATTCAGGAAAAAGGTAAAGGCGAGATCCTTACTTCTGCAGATAAGACCGCTATAGTAAACAGCCTGATCATAAAACTTAAGGATAAGGTTGCGGAAGCTCCCGAGATGTTCAATGTGGATTATGTTTATGAGATGCTTTCACCTTGTGCTGATATAGATGAGGCTAAGGAAAAGATCACTACTATATTTGATCTGATGAGGAGACTTATCAGAGCAGGAATGTTTGATTGACCTTAATAAAATAAAATCTTCTAAGAAGTATTAAGTAATATTTCTTAGAAGTTTTTTTTAATCTGTTAAATTTTCAATCGTCTTCCATGTATCCGCAGCCAATTTTCAGTTCCTGACCGCTGAACTCTACATGGCATTCAAATCTTTCATCGTTTATGGCTATATACCAGAGTGAGCCGTCTGACTCGCCTTCGTCCTCGACATAGACATAACCCTTTTGTTTTACGTCTTCTATATAGGAAAGAGCATCATCTCTGGTAACATCGGTGTAAACTATGCCGGTATACATGCTGCTGTCAGATCTGGATTCGGAAGAGAGGTATGAACCTTTACTGAATCTGGGGACATACTGCAGCATTGTAGTGGAATAAAGAGAGTCTGTTTTATCTTCATCATCTGCACCGCCATCATTAAAGCCTGAGCCAAGTACCAGGGACTGACCGGTAAATGTTACTCTTACCTCCCAGGAATTATCCTTTGAAGCGATGAATGCTATGGCATCTTCGGAATAGTTTTCGATGCTGACATTGGTAAAGCCGGAACTCTTAAGGGAGCTTATGTATGACTTTATATCATCGGCGGAGACGCTTGAAAAAGTTGCATAATCGTATGTGCCCGCATAATCTATGTTGTCAAGCTTCCCGGCAGTAAACATCGGCAGCCATATAAGGAAAGTTTTGTCCCAGCACTCGTTGCGGTCCAGACCTTTATCGGCAGAGTCCGGAGCAGAAGTGACTGCTTCAGGTGTAGTGGTGAGTTCTGCATCCGGAGCGTCAGTTATTTCTGCTATGGCTTCGGTCGGAGAAGGAGTAGTGTCGTCACTTATGCTTGTATCAGGTTGCTTGTTGTTATCGGTTTGCTTATCCTGCTCTGTACTGTCAGTTTTATCAGACTTGTTCGTATCCTTGGAAGGATCGCTGACAGCATCAGGTTCATTTTTGCCTGAGGCAACCGGAGTGACTGTTTCGTTCGATGTGGGTGTGTCACTTTGACCTGTTTTATCCCAAGGGGTCCCTTTGGTGTGGTCTTCATTGCACCCTGCCGCTAAGATAAGTACGGCGGACATGAGCAGAGTACAGATTAGGAGTTTCTTCTTATTATATATTTTCATGATTATCAGAGTCCTTCTGTAAATGTTTTTTATATGATACTATTTATCAGATTTAAATGCAAGAGATATTTAGGGCAAGATTGAACGGCTTTTGAACTTTTGACCATAGCATCATATTATAATAAGTAGAAATAGCGTTTGACTAAATCCTTTTACTTTGATATACTTTCGATGTAATCGTGTGAAATTTTATCGTTTTAGCATAAAAAGAAAATTCTCTGGGAGGCATATCATGAGACTTAAAGAACTTGCGGATTTTAACAATATAGTAATACAGGGACACGACAACCCGGATGCTGACGCTGTAGCTTCCTGTTATGGCCTGTATATGTATTTCTTGTCGCTTGGGAAAAAAGTCAGGATGATATATGGCGGGAGAAATGAGATACGAAAGAGTAATCTGGTTCTGATGTTGGACAAATTGAACATACCTTTTGAGTATACAAAGGAATTGGATGAAATACCGGAGCTTCTGCTTACTGTGGATTGCCAGTATGGAGAGAGAAATGTGCAGAAGTTTGACGGGAAAACGGTGGCAATAATAGACCATCATATAGCCATCCCTCGCAGTATGATAAAAAGGGCAAGTGACGAAGAAACTGATGATAATGATGAATTGGAGCTTGTAGAAATCCGGGATAATTACGGAGCTTGTGCTACTGTGGTTTGGGATATGTTAAAGGCTGAAGGATTTGAAGCTAAAGAACATGAAGAGCTGGCTACAGCTCTTTACTACGGGCTCTTTATGGATACCGGTAAGCTGCAGGAGGTCAGACATCCTAAGGATAAGGATATGAGGGATGAACTTGAGTTCTGCCTAAACAGAAATATTTTGACCCTGCTTGAAAACAGCAATATATCTCAGGAGGAACTGAAAATTGCCGGAGATGCCATGTCAAAGGTTGATTTCTTAAAGGGAAAAGCATTTGCTATAGCAGAGGCAGAAAAATGTGATCCCAATATCCTGGGTATAATAAGCGATGCACTCATCGAGGTTGATTCAATAGGCAGCTGTATCGCACTGTGTGCTTTGGATGACGGTGTAAAACTGTCCTTAAGATCATGCGAGAAGGAGACACGTGCCGATGAATTGGCAAGATTTGTTACGGAGGGTATAGGCTCCGGTGGCGGTCATATGAGAAAAGCAGGCGGATTTATAGTAAATGATCTGCTGACAGAAGAATTTCACAGACTTATAGGCGACAAATGTGAGGATATGGCATTTGCTGCCCATGCGGTACTGACGCTTCGCATAGATGATTACTTTAAGAATCAGGAATATATATATGCCGGTACTGATGCAGTGCCGGATCTTACAGGTGAAAAAGTTTACAAAAAGAAATGCCTGCCGATAGGCTATGTTAAGGCTACTGATATGTATCCCGAAGGGACTGCGGTTACAGTCAGAATGCTTGAAGGTGATCTGCCGTTTGTCGTAAAAAGCGATACCTATTTTATTATCGGAATAGAGGGAGAGGTTTATAAAAATGACGAGGAATATTTCCTGTCACATAATACTCCTACTGATGAGCCGTATATTTTCAAGGGTGAATATGCTCCCACAGTACATACTGCAGTAAAGGCAGAAACCTTTGGCGATGAGGAGCATACAAAGAAATCTTTAATGGATTATGCAAAGACCTGTATACCTAAGCAGGGGTCTTATGTATGTGCGAGACAGATAAATAAGCGAACTAAGGTCTTTGTTTCCTGGAGTGATAACTATATGCTGGGTGTACCGGGAGACTATCTGGCTGCCCGCAAAGAGAATCCTAAAGATGTATATATAATCAATAAGGATATAATGGCTAAGTCATATGAGCTTGTAGAGAATTGAATACTGTAAATATGAGGAAATCAAAATGGAAGAAGTACGCAAATACTGTGCATTCATAAGCTACCGTCACAAGGAGCTGGACAAAAACATTGCAAAACAGATACATTCGAAAATAGAGCGATACACTGTACCTAGGGAAATGCGTGAGACTTGGGGCGGAAAAAAGCTTGGCAAGGTGTTCAGGGATGAAGAGGAACTGCCCGTATCGAGCAACCTGTCCGACAGCATCTACCAGGCTCTAGATAACAGCGATTACCTTATAGTTATATGTTCTCCGGATACCCCGGAGTCACTTTGGGTTGAGCGTGAGATAACATACTTCATCGAGCACCATGGCAGGGATCATGTGGTGGCTGTACTTGCTAACGGTACTCCGGAGACTTCATTCCCTAAGGCACTCACAACAGTTACAGATGAAAACGGAAATGTTATAGATACCATAGAGCCACTGGCAGCAAACCTTACAGGCGTAAATCATGAACACAGCACCGGCAGGCTGAATAAGGAGATAGTGCGCCTTTATGCGGCCATCATGGGTTGTCCCTTTGATGCCCTGTGGCAGAGAGAGAAAAGGCAGAGACTGCATAGAATATTGGCATTGGTGAGCATTTTGGCAGCGGTAGCTATAGGATATGGTGTAGTTATATTTGTTAACTATCAAAAAATCCAGGAGAAAAACGATCAGATAACGGCGCAAAATCAGGAACTGATCAGTCAGGATGAAGAGATAAAAAAGCAGTATGCATATATAAAGGAACAAAGTGACGAGATTGCCCGTAACAATATAGAACTCTTTAATCAGAAAACTGAGATTGAAAATCAGAAAAACAGCCTTGCTGAGCTTAACGAGGAAATAACAGCGAAGAATAAGGAGCTTGAAATAGGCGAGTCTGAGGCTCTATTGAATAACGGCAGGCTCTTATACGAAAAAGGTGACATGAAATCTGCCATAGGACAGGCTTTGGCAGCTATGGCGAATCCTGAGGGAAGAAATGAATTTGCAGATGAAGGAGAAAACCTGCTTTCCGATGCCATGGGTGCAAGGTCCTATGAAAACGTTATGCGTACTGTAGCTGTACTTGAACAGGACAGTGCAGTAGAATCCATGCTTCTTTCTAAGGATAACAGATATGTTTTTACTGTTGACTCAAAAGGAGATATAAGGTGCTTTGATATCGCCGACGGTAAACTTAAATGGCATAATAAAACGGATACAAAATATCATTCATATACTACCGTGCGTCAGAGAACAGTTGAACTTGACAATTATGGCATATTATTAAATTGTGCAGACGACAGGATCAGTGCGTTTTCTATAGAGACGGGAAATGCTGTTTGGAGCTATAACTGTAAAACCACTTATTATACTGACTTTCAGGCTATTTCAGAAGATCAGAGTAAGATAGCACTTATAGATAATACGGATATTATTGATAAAAAATTCAATATAGTAGTATTAAATACCGTTGATGGGACAATAGAAAAGACCATTCCGGTAGGGGATGCTTTTGGAGGTGCTGATCTAAAAGCTGAAGGATCGTTTGCCGGAGCGTTTTCTGATGATGGGAACACACTTTTCGGAATGATCTATGATATGGAAGTATCTATTGCCTATAAAGGATATTTTGTCTTCTCCGTGAATTTGGACAGTGGGGAGATAAGTATCATAAAGAAGAATGCTTTTGAAAAAACTCAGAACACTTTTTCGTATCCTTCTTTTGTAATAGGAATGGATTATGATAATGATAACAATATGCTGACGGTGATCCACTATAATTCCGATGAGAAAAAAATGCAGCTTGACGAATATCTGGCAGATAAAGAATACCTGGACGGGCAAGTGGAAAGCGGTTATGAATTTATATGGGACATACCTAACCGAGAATCTTATGGTGCATATAGGATAAGTTCTAAACGTGATGAAGAACTGCTTCTTTTTACATGCGAATCAGTAGCTGCAGCTTATGATCTTGAAAAAAGAAAATTTACTTATATCGACAAAGATTCAGGTATCAGCGTATTAGATTTATCATGCATTAACCATGAGCTTAAAGTATATGCCGGCTTGATGCAAGACGGATGTATGAGTGTAAACTGGCTTGTCCACGGTGGAATGGCAGAAGCGTTGTTTGCTGATAAAGCACCGATTATGTGGCTTGATATTTCGGATAAGTATGCAATTAATGAAAGTGAAGTATCAGGATTACGACTTCAGGATGACGCGGTTGAAGTTATAGTAACGAGCGCTGAGCCAAAGAAAATTTATATTTTGAGACCTGATAAGGACCCTGAGTGTGAGCCGGTTGACTGGTACACACCTTCGGAATTCAGCAGAACATCCGGTGCCTATACAACGCTTGAATACATAGGTAACGGACAGTTGGCATTATCGGAAAATGTGAATGATCATGGAGCTTACATAAAAATCGTGGATGCCAAAACAGGGGATGTTGTCTATAACTATAATATTGGAGACGATGAAGAGGCAAATGGCTTAGCTATCTGTACAGTCGGGGAATCCAAGATCTGGCCTGACAGGAAACACTTAACTTATGGCTCCAACTCAGGTTTTAACGGGATAATAAACCTGGAAACACTGGAGGAAGAGCAGATTTTTGGAAAAGCATTTGTATGGGGTTTGGGCTATTCTGATATTAATAACGGCGAAATACTCCATGCTGCAATATGTCAAAAAGAGAATAATGCTGTCTCTGATCCTAATTTTGAGATTAAGTGGAGAATATGTGACGGAGAAATTCATACTGTTCAGAATCCGTCAGAACTTCAATTAGTGTCCGGCGGTACTTTGTTAACCAAAGAAGGAGTTGTCTTTGTAGGTAAATCCGGCAACATTATCATACCTCTTTTTGTAGATGATGATGGTAATGTGGGCTCTGTGCTTGCTGTGAAAACTAAGGATGATTCTGTAAATGTCATAGAGTTAAAGGAAAACGGATCGTTTGCTCTGTTTGATACGTCAAGGGACTCTTATGAAGATATGAAGATTGCAATAGGTGTCGGAAAACCTGTATTTGCTACTGTTTGTCCCGGTGGAGAATTAGTAAAGACCAGCATCTTTACATTATATGATATTGATAAAGGAGAGGCTTTATCAAGCTTTTCAATCCCGGAAGATATAAGAGATATTTTTGCTGTGAAATTTATACAGGATGATTCAAAGGTAATTATTTGGACAAGAGACAGAAGAGTTTATATATATGATGCCGAAACGGGAGAAAAATTATATGAAGAAGTGATGCAATATGAAAGAAAAGGAATTAATTATGATGTAGAATTGTTTATGGCAGAGGATACAGAGCGCAACCGTTTATTCCTTTATACATCGGGAAGCGCTGCTATGTGTATCAGTACATTGACATGGGAGAAACAATCGGAGTTCTTCGGATTTGACGCATTCTGTCCTGAAACTAACGAAATATATAAGATAAAGAATTCTCAGACTGTTTTCAAGGAAGATGAAAATGCTGTTTTAAAGGTGAAGGCCTATACCTTGGATGATCTTATCGAAAAGGCAAAGAGCGGTAATTATGTAAAATGATAAAAATCTAAAATAATCTAAATTTTTTTGTTGACAAAGTTATCTCTAATGGCTATAATACCATTTGTTCGTTGAAAACTATTGTTTTAGTATATTTGGAGACACAAATGAAGACACTTAACCTCGCAAACCTATTATTACTCCTACTCTTACCCCAAGAAATTGAGTAAGGTCGGTTTGTGATGCGCAAAATGAATTTGAATTATTTTATGAGCGGCACAGATTGATCTGGGCCGCTTTTATAATTTAACGGAGTAAAGTAACGGTAATATCCTGAGCATATGCAAAGGATCTTTATGAAAGGACAAAGGGTAACAGCATGAAAATCAGTTTCTCAACCATCGGAACCCCTGACTTTGACTGGGTAGACATCTATTCTATGGCAAAGGACTTATCTTTTGACGGTATCGAAATCCGTGGCATAGGTGATGAAATCTCAGCAGTAAACGCTAAAGTTTTCAGTGCTTCAAAGATTGAAGCAACTAAGAAGAAACTAAAGGAACTGCGACTTGAAATTCCCTGCCTGGACACAGGATGTGTATTAAAGGAAGAAGAGAATCATGACCTTTGCGTAAAAGAGGTATCTGATTATATAGAACTGGCTGATAAACTGAATACTCCTTACATCAGACTGCTTGCCGACAGAGACCCCGAGCCTGTAGCAGATGTGGATGACGAATATGTGGCAGGCGTTTTAAAAGAGCTTGCCGCTATAGCTGAAAAATTCGAGAATATCACGCTGCTTGTTGAAACAAACGGTGTTTACAGTGATACCCTGCGTCTTAAAAGACTTATAGAAAAGGTTGGCAGCCAGAGGGTAGCAGTACTTTGGGATATACATCACCCCTACAGATATATGGAAGAGTCTCCCGAAGAGACCGTTAAGAATATAGGCAGTTACATTAAGCATGTCCATGTAAAGGACAGCATGATGGTGGACGGAAAGCCTAAGTACAAGCTGATGGGACAGGGCGATATGCCTTTAAAGAGCATATTTGCTTCACTTGCTGAGATCGGATATTCGGGTTATGCATCACTTGAATGGGTAAAGCGCTGGGACAAAGGACTTCAGAATGCTGCAATAGCTTTTCCTCATTTTGCAAACTACATGTCCGAGTACCGTGCAGAGCGCCAGGAGCTTTTACAGGACAATAAGGCACATACCGGAAAATACGTATGGCCTAAGGAGACACTTATCGACTGTACATTCCCGGATGTCCTTGACCGTATGTGTAAGGAATTCCCTGACCAGTACGCATTCAGATATACAGAACTGGACTATACCAGGACTTATATAGAGTTTAGAAATGATGTGGATACCTTCGCCAGATCGCTTATAGCGATGGGTGTTAGAAAGGGTGATCATGTAGCTATCTGGGCCACAAATGTACCCCAGTGGTATATAACATTCTGGGCAACAACAAAGATCGGTGCAGTTTTGGTTACTGTAAATACTGCATACCGCGTACACGAGATAGAGTATTTGCTTCGTCAGTCTGATACCCATACTCTGGTAATGATTGAAAAGTATAAGGATATTGATTATGTAGAAATAATCAATGAGCTCTGTCCTGAATTAAAGGACTCTAAGCCCGGAAATCTTAATTCTGAGAGACTTCCTGTGCTCAGGAATGTCGTAGTGGCAGGAGAAAAACATGACGGATGCTATACATGGGAAGAAGCAGTCGCACTTTCGGATACCGTTTCTCAGAAAGAGGTTGAATTCCGCCGCCGTTTCATAAATAAGCATGATGTTGCCAATATGCAGTACACCTCAGGTACCACAGGATTCCCTAAGGGAGTTATGCTTACCCATTATAATGTAGTAAATAACGGCAAGTGTATCGGAGACGGTATGGATCTGTCGACAGCAGACAGAATGATGATCCAGGTGCCTATGTTCCATTGCTTCGGTATGGTTCTGGCGATGACCGCTTCCATGACTCATGGTACTACCATGTGTCCTATTACAGCGTTTTCACCCAGAAAGGGCCTTGACTGTATAAACAGAGAGAAGATTACCGCTTTCCATGGCGTACCTACCATGTTTATAGCTATGCTGGGACATGAGAATTTCGATAAGACCGATTTCTCTCATATGAGAACGGGTATTATGGCCGGCAGCCCCTGCCCTATCAAGGTAATGCAGGAAGTTGTCGATAAAATGAACATGAAGGAAATAGTTATTGTTTACGGTCAGACTGAGGCTTCACCCGGATGTACCATGAGCAAGACTACGGACTCTCTTGAAGTCAGAGTTAATACGGTAGGCGGTCCTTTCTACGGAGTGGAGTGTAAGATCGTTGATCCCGAGACCGGAGCAGATCTGCCTGATAATGTGGACGGTGAATTTGTAGCACGCGGCTATAATATAATGAAGGGATACTACAAGATGCCGGAAGCAACTGCAGCAGCCATAGATGAAAACGGCTGGCTCCATACCGGCGATCTGGCAAGACGTACTCCTGAAGGTAATTTCAAGATTACAGGCCGTATCAAGGATATGATCATCCGCGGCGGTGAGAATATCTACCCTAAGGAGATAGAGGAATTTATCTATACTCATCCGAAGGTTGATGATGTTCAGGTTATCGGTGTACCTGACAGGGACTACGGAGAGGAGATCATGGCCTGTGTTATCCTTAAAGAGGGCGAGACCATGACAGAGGATGAGCTTAAGGACTATGTAAGGAAGAACATGGCAAAGCATAAGATCCCGAGATATGTGGACTTTGTAGATTCATTCCCGATGAATGCCGCCGGAAAGATACTGAAATATAAGATGCGTGAAGATGCAGTTGAGAAGTTCGGACTTCAGGCTGCAAACGCAATTGTAACCGCTTAATTATATGTCATCCTGAACAAACGAAGGATCTTAAAAGATCCGGGCTTGGTTTGGGATGACATTTTTGTATTTTGCAATGAAAAAAATAAAAAATCTTCTTGACAACAGGTAATAATCCTTGTATAATCCACTTTGTGCGCACTTTTTGATGCTTTATTTTGATGCAAAAGTATAAAAAGTGTATTTGACCGCCAGAGTTTATATAAACTAATAAGGAGGAAAAATTAATGCCTACATTTAATCAGTTAGTTAGGAAGGGCAGACAGACAGTTGAGAAAAAGTCAACCGCTCCCGCACTTCAGGTAAGCTTCAATTCACTGAACAAGAAGTCATTTGATATGTCTTCACCTCAGAAGCGTGGCGTTTGTACAGCAGTTAAGACTACAACCCCTAAGAAGCCTAACTCAGCTCTTCGTAAGATTGCCAGAGTTCGTCTTTCAAACGGTATGGAAGTAACAAGCTACATCCCCGGTGAAGGACATAACCTTCAGGAGCATAGTGTTGTTCTTGTACGTGGAGGCCGTGTAAAGGATCTTCCCGGTACCAGATATCACATCATCCGTGGTACTCTTGATACAGCAGGCGTAGCAAAGCGTATGCAGGCTCGTTCAAAGTACGGCGCTAAGAGACCTAAGAAGAAATAATCAATAAGTAACTAAATATTTTAAACTCATATTTAACGTAATGTTTGGCTTAGTTTTTCAAAGAAACGGGCGGTCACAAAGCATATTCATGATTTGGAGATTAAGTTTAAGCATGTTGACACAGAATGTGAGTACCTATGATCTAATGGCGGTATAACCGCAAATTCATTAAGGAGGGAAGTAACGTGCCACGTAAAGGACATACACCAAAAAGAGATGTATTAGCTGATCCTATTTACAACAGCAAGGTTGTAACAAAGCTCATCAACAACATCATGCT
>JAEEVK010000190.1 GCA_016287095.1 Lachnospiraceae bacterium | reverse complement strand
GTAATCAGCAGGTTATCAGTTCGAATCTGATCATCGGCTTATGGGTGGATTCCCGAGTGGCCAAAGGGGGCAGACTGTAAATCTGTTAGCGATGCTTTCGAAGGTTCGAATCCTTCTCCGCCCATTGTTTCTCTTGGAAAAGAGATTTTTTTATTGACTATCGCGGGATAGAGCAGTCTGGAAGCTCGTCGGGCTCATAACCCGGAGGTCGTAGGTTCAAATCCTTCTCCCGCAACTCAGCGTAGAGATATGAAAACACCCATCCGACAAACGCTTCGCGTTCATCGGATGTACGTTTGCTCATAAATGAGCAAACATTATGGTCTGCATTTCATTCGACCTTACGAAAGCAAGCTTTCGACGGTCTCGTGAGAATGCATCCCAATATGTTTTCATTCAATTCGCCATTCGCCCAGATAGCTCAGTTGGTAGAGCAAGGGACTGAAAATCCCTGTGTCACTGGTTCGATTCCGGTTCTGGGCACTCCCGATATTTTAATATCGGGATATTTTTTTGCTTATTTTTAAGTTAAGCATTTCTTTTAGAGACAGATTATGATATATTATATATGTAAATATCGGTTTTAGGAGAAGATTATGTATTATTTGATCAAGGATAAGCTTGAAGAAGCTACATATGAGGAGTGCCTAAAAAGAAAATACATATACGTTGCAACTGTTGACAAGGAGGAGTTTAAAAGGAACTCAGAACTTTTCAATATGGGTATTGATATGGAATTTGATCCTTCAAATGCCCCTGTTTCCTGTGTCAAGGTCAACTATGACTCACTCACCGGCAGTTTTTCCATCCCTGACAGAGCCAGTATTTCCGACGCAAATCATGAGTTTTCGTTTGCTCTTGATGAACAGGGCATTGTTTTTATTAATGATGATGGTACTGCCGAAAAAATAATTGAGACGATCCGAAATACCAGAAAATGGAGAGCTCCGAGTCTTGAGAGATTTATATATGATTTTCTGGAAGAAATAATAAGCAATGACATCAAGGTGCTTGAAAAATACGACAAGAAACTTGATGATATGGAAGATAAAATCCTTGACGGTGACGAGGATGAAGTTATGGAAGACCTGGTTGAGATCAGAAGTGACATTATGGACCTAAAAACACATTATGAGCAGCTGATCGATCTGGGGCAGGAGCTGGAAGAAAACGAGAATGGATTTTTCAGTTCCAAGAATCTGAGATATTTCAGAATGTTCACCGAGCGTGTGATGAGACTCAGAGATATAGTGTCTTCCCTAAGAGAACATACTATGCAGGTAAGGGACTTTCACCATTCACAGCTGGAGGTTAAGCAGAACAGGGTAATGACCATACTTACCGTTGTATCGACAATATTTATGCCTCTGACGCTTATAGTAGGATGGTACGGCATGAACTTTAAATATATGCCGGAGCTTGATGTACCGATAGCTTATCCCATAGTTATTGCCGTATGTGTGATAATTGTGATCGTAAGCATTATTTTCTTCAAGAAGAAGAAATTTTTCTGATATCAGATGAAAAATATAATTATATAACAAATAAAAAAGGACCTCTTCAGACGAAGAAGTCCTTTTTGGTATAAGATTATTTGTTGAAAAGCCCTGTGATCTTATCTGTGATGCCTGAAAGAGCTCCGCCTGCAAGCTTAGCCTTGATGCCTTCGATCACGGGATTGATCTGATCGTCGGGAAGATCAACACCTGCGATGCCTTCAACGGTCTTTACGGGATCCTTCTGGAAATTGTCCATCATAGCGGGATCACTTTTAATTTTAGCAACGATTTCATCGATTTTAGCCTTAATATCCATGGTAAATACCTTCTTTCTGTAAAATTGTTTACCTATATATTTTATCATATTATAAAAATAATTACAATACCTTTTAGAGGCTTGATTTTATTGCAAAATGGTGGTATTCTGTAACATGTAACCGTTTGTGAATGAGCCATTAAACATAATAATAGTTTATGGATATTACCAAATAAGGAGAAGGGAAGGAATAACAGTGAAAAAAAGATTGTTGGGAGCACTTTTGGCTTTATGTATGCTGATAACTATACTGCCTGTTTTTATGCCTGAAGTTAAGGTAGAAGCTAAAAAAGCTAAAGGGACACTTAATTACAACACTTACGAACTTAAAGAGGGTACAAAGTTTAAGCTTAAACTAAAAGGAGCCGAGGTAGCTTCATTTAAATCTTCAAATAAAAAGATCGCAAAGGTAACCAAGAAGGGTAACGTTACCGGTGTACAGATCGGAGAGGCTGTTATTACAGTTACCGATAAGGCCGGTAAGAAATATAAGTGCACAGTAAATGTAGTTTATAATGCTGAGCATCATGTACATACTACCGCCATTAAGCAGGGATATGCCGCTACATGTACCGAAGAAGGTCTTTCAAAGGGAGAGTACTGTGAGACATGCGGAGTGGTTTTCACTCCCCAGACTCCTATCCCCGCAAAGGGACATGATTACGGTAAGGACGGAAAATGTAAGGTATGCGGAGAGATGGATCCCAATTATAAGCCGCCGCATGAGCATACATTAGAGTCTATTTCCAAAGAGGCTACCTGTACGGAGTCAGGCTTTACTGAGAAGGTATACTGCAGTACTTGTGGAGAAGTATTTATGCAGCCTAAGGAGATAAAGCCTTTAGGTCATAATTATGTAAATCATGAGTGTACACGTTGTCATATCGCCGAAGTACATGAGTATGTTACCGTACCGGGCAAGGCTCCTACATGTGTTGAACCCGGATACACAGATTATGTATATTGTAAGATATGTAATGATGTTTTACAGATGTCAGAGACCATTCAGCCTTTAGGACATGAGTATAACGGCGGCATCACCTGTGTAAGATGCGGAGCTGATCTGAACGGTCACGTACATACATGGGTTATCGAGAAATATGTGGCTCCTACATGCAAGGAGCCGGGACGTACCGAAGGAAAGTACTGCTCAAGCTGTGGTTACAGGCTTGTAGCTCAGGAGTTTATCCCCAGAGTACCCCATAATTTCAAGGATGGAAAGTGCACGGTATGCGGTGCATTAGAAGAATAAAAAAAGTGCTTGCATATTTGAAATATCTGTGGTAGAATACTACCCTGTGATATATTTTTCCTTGCTTCCGTAAAATCGGAAGCCAGAGACCAAAAGGAGGTGCATGATACTATGAACAAGTACGAATTAGCATTAGTTGTCAGTG
>JAEEVK010000067.1 GCA_016287095.1 Lachnospiraceae bacterium | reverse complement strand
ACAGGAAGGAAACTATTGGGGCTGCTTTTGGCAGCGGTTATGTTTGTCAGCATGTTTGCGGCACTTATGCCGGATGCTAGTGTAAGTGCTGCAGAGGAGTTTGGAACACCTAAGATTACGCTGAAGAAGATAAACAGTGGAACAGGTGTGAAAATCACCATAAGCAAGACAAATTTAGCGGACGGATACTACATCTATATCACGAATACGGACAACGCATACTCAAAGTATATGTTGAATGACGGGAAATATGAGCGTGAGGTGGGCCGTCTTGAAAAAGACGGTACAAAAAAGCGTACATATACGATAAAGGGACTGCCAAAAGGAAAGTATACCTTTAAGGTTATGGCATATCATGCTGCTGCTTGGCAGATGCATACTAATAGCAGTTCAGAGAAAACAATTAATATAAAGGCAGCTAAAAACAAGGATTCCAAGGAAAAGAACTATGATTTCTCAAAAGCAAGTGTTGGGGATGTTATAGAATTCGGTTCGTATGAGCAGGATGGCAACATGAAAAACGGGAAGGAAGTCATTGAGTGGATAGTCCTCTCAAAGGATCAGAACCAGATGCTTGTTGTAAGCAAGTATGCCCTTGACGTACTTCCTTATAATAAGGAAATTAAGGATATCACATGGGAAAACTGTACGCTCCGTGAATGGCTGAACAAGAATTTTTACAAGACAGCTTTTACTGCCAAAGAAAGAAAAATGATAAAGAACACGAAGCTTACCAATGCGGATAATACAGTTTACGGCACACCGGGCGGAAGTGACACGAAGGATAATGTATTCCTGCTTTCGCTTGATGACATAAAGAACACGGAATATGGCTTCAACTCAGATTATAGTGAATATGATATAGCCCGCAGGTGTGCGTCAACTGCATATGCGAAGACACCGGGTGCAGGGTCATATCAGTTTTATTATAGTGAGAGCGAATCAAAAAAATACCCTACAGCTGACGGAGAACCTACTTGCCGGTGGTGGCTCCGTTCTCCCGGTGACTATGCCAGCCTCGTTGCGTTGGTGGAATACGGCGGTAACGTGTACGATGCAGGTGATCAGGTCGATTTCGAATACGCTGTTCGTCCTGCTTTATATATAAGTCTTAAATAACTATATAATAACTGAAAACTGAATATCGTTTAATTAGAGCACAGTTGAGTAAATAGCTGTGCTCTATTGTTTTTGAGGGAATGGAGCATATTCGTTCCCTTTATTCATTTTAAGGAGGACTTATGGAACAAGAAAGGCAAATTATGACAAGTGGGATTGAAGAATCCCAAAGTAATGTAGTTGATTTAACCAAGGTTACATCGGAAACTAAGTCGAGCACCGTAACCAGAACAATAGACAAGACCACATATGTGGTGGGACTTCACTTCAAAGAGCAGGGAATGACTTTCTCAGAAGTGCTTAAAAGGGTACTAAAAGGGGCAGGCTGAGAAAATATTGTAAAAAAGTATAAAAAACCATTGACAACTTGTTTCGGGGGCTACAGAACCTAATGTTTTCATCATCTGCTGCGGAACACGTGACTCTGTAGTAGGGCAATTCCCCAAGCAATATCACGAATTACTCGAAGCCAATGGCTCCGGCCACATCTGGTATGAAATAAATGGTGCCGATCATGACAACAACGCCATCAAGAGTGGACTTTTCAATCTGTTTAAGCAGATAGCCTTCAACAAATCCAAATGAAAAAGAAAGCATGATGTATGTTAATTGCATCATGCTTTTTTTCTGGCCAGGTACCATCTGAAAAAGGCTACGCCAATTATAATGATATAACCGGCTATGCTTAACGGGACAGGAATTTCGCCCAGGAATATGAGTCCCCAGGTGGCTGCGAAAATCACCTGTGTGTAGTCAAATACGGATATATCTTTCGCAGGGGCAAACTTATATGCCGACGTGATGCCAAACTGACCGACAGCTGCGGCTATCCCCGCAAAGATAAGGTATAAAAGCTGGGTTGCTTCCATATGATGATAATCGAATATGAGATATGGCAATGCTACCAGGCAGGAGAATAACGAGAAGCACAGGACTATGACAGAAGTCCTTTCGCCTTTTTTCCCAAGCCTTCTTACAAATACATATGCCAGTCCGGCTCCGAATCCTCCGTAAAGCCCGACCAGTGCAGGTATAAGCTGAAGATTGTTCCCGGACGGCCTGACAATCAGCAATGCACCTATAAATGCGATCACAGTCGCCCCTATGTCTGTTTTGGACGGTTTTTCCTTAAGGATCGGTATGGACATGATTATCGCAAAGAAAGGTGACAGTTTGTTGAGCATATTTGCATCTGAAAGATCCAACCGGTCTATGGCATAGAAGTTCGCAATCAAGCCTGAAGTCCCAAACAGGCATCGCATCAGTATATCAAAACGGTTCCCTTTTGCTATATATAGCTTTTCTTTCTTTACAATAAGCGTCGTAACAGCTATTACCAAAGCAACGGCATTTCTGAAAAACACCTTCTGCATCGTGGGTATATCGCCCGATATCCGGACAAAAAAGGTCATAAGAGAAAAACCTGCAGCAGCCGCAATGATGCACAGGATCCCTTTTACGTGATTATTAAGTTTTCCTATATCTGAAGGTTTCATCTTTGTTCCTCTGCCATTTCCCCTAAATGCTTAATCATGGACCATATGATACAACAAAAGCACCATAAGTGCAAGATTTTATTATTTTCTATTTGCTAATAAAATATCGATTTGCTATAATAGAGATACTATTACAAGCTTGGATTTGTAAAACAGATCATAATATGAGGCATTTTTCTATGGAATTTCGTGAGTTAAGAGAAACTGAAACAGGATTGCTGCAGGATTTTCTGTATGAGGCCATCTTTATCCCTGCGGGTGTTGAACCGCCGCCCCGGGAAATCATAAAACAGCCGGAACTTAAAATATATTATGAGGGTTTCGGGACAGGTAGGGCTGATCACTGTATCGTCGCAGATGATAACGGCAAAGTGGTCGGGGCGGCTTGGACACGGATCATGAATGATTACGGTCATGTCGATGACGAAACACCGTCATTTGCGATATCCCTTTTTAAGGAATATCGTGGTCAGGGTATTGGTACACGGCTTATGTTGATGATGCTGGATTTACTCAAAGAAAAGGGATATAAACGTGCATCGCTGGCTGTTCAGAAAGCCAATTATGCAGTTCGGATGTATAAGAAGGTCGGATTTGAAATCGTCGACGAGAATGAAGAAGAATACATTATGGTGTGTAAACTATAACAATACGATATTATTTAAGAGAGGCATTGAATGAGTTTCGTATTCGAAAAAGTAGGCGACCAAAAAGATTTATGGAAGGAAATCGGTTTCAGAGATTTGGAATCGGAAATAATCCCTTATTCAAAATATCATCTTTGGTGTGCAGATAAAAGAAATAAAATCTATTTGCTTAACATAGGGAACAACCGAGGGGATAGTCCAAATTATTATGATCTATCATATAAAATGAGGATTATAAGAATAGCAGTCGTGGAGTCGATTGAAACAGGCGAATCCAAAGCCCAATCTGTATACAATATACAAAAGATCTCCATTCCACAATCCGTTTGGGAAGAAAAAGCCGAAATATTGAAGAATATCGAGGAAAGCATTATTGAAACTGTTCGTTCGCTGAAACTCGACATCAAAGTGAATATTAACTGTGAGCCCGAATGTGTGGAAACTGATTATAACAGGCGGTGAATTACAGTTTATTTTGCAGCCGAAACATAAATATATACCTATTATTTGTGTTTATTATCATTTATATCAAATATTCTTCATGCTATAATGATTCCAAATATTATTATCGTGGAGGCGTGAACATATGAAGATACCTTTGATCATACTATGCGGAATAGTGCTCTTTGTTGTTCTTGAAAAAGTAATTAACCAAATATCTATCAAATCAAAATGCAAGAATAGCATCGAAGGGAAACTGATAGGAACAGATGACAGTTTTATGGGCACCGGCGGATCCGCAGCAGGATCCCAATATTATGCAATTTATTATCCAATTTACGAGTACATAGTTAACGGGATTGCATATTGGGCACAGTTGAAAAAATATAGTAAAAATCAGTCTACATTTGCAAAAACCGTAAAAGTTCTGTATGACCCCGAGGAGCCTGAAAATTGCTTTATTAATAATGTCCCGGGCCATATCATCTCAAGATATAACAAGGATGAATATGATAAAAACAACGGTGGGAAGAACCTGACAACAGATTACAAATGGAGACCATAAGAAAGAGGAAATTATAATGATAAAATTCGCTGATATGCTCTACAAACGTCCGGATATCGAAGGATTGAAAAAAACCATGACTGAGGCAACAGAAAAGGTTATACATGCACAAAGCTATGCAGAAGTGAGAGAGGCCTTTTTTGAAGTACAGGATAAGTACGACGAAGGGGAAACTCTTTATACAATTGCCAGCATCCGAAATACGATGAATACGGAAGATGAGTATTACGATGCAGAGGTCCTGTGGCTTCAAGAGCAGATGGCGCGCATGATACCTTTTACAAATGCATGGAATAAGGCTCTTACGGAATCAGCCTTTCGAAAGGAATTTGAGGACGAATTCGGCAGCCAGATGTTTAAGATAATGGAAGCATCACTCATGACCGAAGATGAGAGAATTGTTCCCGAAACGATTGAGGATGGCGAAATAACCCAGGAATATGTTAAAACCGTAGCTCAGGCTAATACAGAGCTAAACGGTGAAAAGAACAACTTCTACGGGTTGCTCAAGCATATGGAAAGCACGGACAGGCAGGAGAGAAAGAATGCTTTTGAGGCTTGGGCCGCATTGTATGAAAAAATCAGTCCCAAGCTCGACGAACAGTATTCCAAGCTGGTAGGGCTCAGAGATACCTCTGCCAAGAAAATGGGCTTTAAATCGTACACGGATATGGCTTACATTATGAATGACCGTTTTGATTATAACCAGGAAGATGCGGCAAGGTTCCGTAAACAGGTACTTGATATTATAACTCCAGCCGTTATCAAGATACGTGACAAGCAGCGTGCCCGCCTTGGCGTTGACAAACTGAAATACTATGATGAAGCTTTAAAATTCCCCGAAGGGAATGCAAAGCCTATAGGGACCATGCAGGAACTCGTGGATAAGGCCCAGATAATGTACAGGGCAATGAGCAAAGAGACCGGTGAGTTCTTTGATTTCATGAAGGAATATCAGTTGTTCGACCTTGAGACCCGTCAAGGAAAACATATGGGCGGATACATGACAAGATTACCTTCGTATAAGGCTCCTTTCATATTCTCGAACTTCAACGGGACCCTGGCGGATGTGGACGTGCTTACCCATGAGGCAGGGCATGCTTTCCAGGGATATATTTCAATGAGAAGCATACCCATAACCGAATTATGGGGTTCTACTTCAGAAATAAACGAGGTACATTCCATGTCTATGGAGCATTTTGCTTATCCATGGATGGAATCGTTCTTCGGACCTAATGCGGAGAAGTACCGGATCACTCATCTTGTTGCTGCTACCTGTACTATTCCGTACCTGGTGAGTGTCGATGAATTCCAGCACCGTGTTTATGCAGATCCTAAAATGGATGCTATGGAGCGCAGGAGGGTATGGCGTGAGATCGAGCAGAAATACATGCCCTGGCGTGATTATGACGGAAATGCCTTCTTGGAAGAGGGCGGCTTCTGGATGCAGAAACAGCACATCTTCCTGTACCCGTTCTACTACATCGAATATGCCCTGGCACAGATCTGTGCATTCCAGTATTACGGGCGCATGAAGGAGGACAGGAGTGCTGCTTGGGAAGATTACTTAAGGCTTTGTAAGGCAGGCGGCACTAAAGGGTATTTTGAGCTATTGGGAATCGGCAACCTTCTCAATCCCTTCAAAGAGGGAACTGTTGAAAAGGCAACCCGACACGTGATAAATGAAATAATGAAGTTATATTAATTAAGGACTAACATATGACTAAGATCGGTTGGATAGCTTTGCTTGCAGCAATGGCAGGAGATATATTGGTTTCATCTCTACTCGCATTGCTTTACAAGGATTACAGCAGCATAAAAATGTCTATCAGTGCTTTGGGGAATCCGCAGAGTCCGGTAAGAACTCCATTCAACATTTGGATGTTGGCAGAAGGCATTCTGTTCCTTATAGCACTACCGGTATTGTATAAGCATTACCATTCTGTATCAGGCGGACTTACATACACATTGATAGCTTTTGTTACGGTATTTGCGATCGGTGCGTGCATATTTACATGCTTTTTCAGTGTAAACGAGACTAAGGATGTAGTTACTACTGCATCAAAAATACATGGTGCCGGTTCCGTCATCGGGTTCATGCTGTTCCTTTTTGTCCCACTGTTGATAGCAATCCTATCTTTCAAGAACAGCGAGTCAGTAATTGGGGTAATCAGTATCATATGCTTCGTAGCCGCCCTGGTTTTCTTTGCACTGTTTGTAATGTCGGACAAAGAGGAGTTTGCAAATACAGCCATTGCCAGCGAAGGATTATGGCAGAGACTGAATCTGATCTTTATGTACATGCCATTGTTCATCGTTGCCGTTAAAGGGATCATAAAAGAATAATTTTGAAAAACATACGATTATAGGGGACTATTATGCAGAAAAGAGCGCTTCTGGTAATCGATATGCAGAACGATTATCTGTGGAGTAGAAGAAAAGCAATGTTTTCATATAATACAGAGAATCTGGTCGGCAATGTGAATAAGGCGATTGAATCGTATCAGGAAAAAGGATATGATATAATCTATATAAAACATATTCTGCCCAAGTTATTGTGGGGTGTTGGATTTTCAATCAGAGGAACCGAAGGTGCAGAATTGTACAGTGGGCTCAAAATAGTTTCCGACCTATCTTTTGAAAAAAGCCGCTCAGATACATTTATGACAAAAGCATTTCGTGAGTATGTGAAAAAAACAGGCTATGAAGAAATGGTCCTGTGCGGACTGGATGAGTGTGGATGCGTGGGTGCAACTGCCAAAGGAGCTGTTAAAGCAGGTATAAGGGTCAAAATGCTGACAGACTGTATAGGCAGAAGATTCCCTGACAAAAAAATCAGGGTCATGAGAGATAAACTGGCCTCTATTGGCGTGGAGTACATATAGATATGCAAGAGTTAAAGATTTCATCACCAATGTTTAATAATAATGACTGGATTCCAGATAAATGTTCCGGTTACGGGAATGATTTATTATAGGCTATAATTATTCCGTATTCATTTAGGAGGTATTTTGAAGACTGCAATAGTATATTATTCAACACATCACGGTAATACAAAAAAACTGCTTGATGCCATAGCTGAGAAAAACGAGGTTGCACTTATCGATGTAACTAAACAACCCTCGGCTGATATTTTAGAGTATGACAGGATAGGGTTTGCTTCCGGGATATATTACGCCTCGTTTGCGAAAGAAATCAAGGAGTATGCAGAGACGCATCTGCCTGAAGGAAAAGATGTATTCTACATATACACACATGGTGCTCCTAAAGGAAATTTCTTAAAAGCAATGCGTGAGATTGCAACTCAAAAACATTGCAAGGAACTTGGAGAATACCGTTGCCTGGGTTATGATACATTTGGTCCGTTCAAACTGGTTGGAGGTATAGCAAAAGGACATCCGACAGAAGAAGAGATAACGAGAGCCGTAAATTTCTACGAAAATCTTATATAAAAAGAATAAATAATTTCCATAAATAAAATGCGAGGTGCCAAATGGTAAAGATCGAAGATATATATAAAAGTGTTCTTGAAGCGGACAGGTCAGCAGTAGTGATCTGTGATCTTGAACACACTATTATTTACATGAATCCTGTCGCCATAAACCGCTATGGGAAATGGGGCGGTAAAGAGCTGATGGGGAAGAGCCTCCTCAATTGCCATAACGAAAAATCAAGAGAGAGCATTAATAAGGTTCTGGATTGGTTCAAAACATCGATGGACCATAACATTGTCTATACATTTCACAATGAGAAGGAAAACAAGGATGTTTACATGGTAGCGCTTCGAAATGATGCCGGTGAGCTGATCGGGTACTATGAGAAACACGAATACCGGGACAGGGAAACTATGAATTTTTATGACTTAAATTGAGGTAAATAATGAAGGCATATAAGCATACAGTACAGTATTACGAAACCGATAAGATGGGGATCACCCATCACTCAAATTATGTTAGATGGATGGAAGAGGCGAGGATAGATTTCCTGAAACAGCTGGGCTGGGATTATGCCAGGCTTGAAAAAGAAGGCATTATCTCGCCTACAGTGGAAGTTTCATGTAAATATAAGAGAAGCACCACTTTTTCAGATGATGTCTTCATAATTGTTAAAATAAGGGAATTCAAGGGTGTAAAACTTATTCTGGATTATTCCATGAAAAATGCCGAAGGAGCTGTCGTAGCAGAGTGTGAGTCAGTACACTGCTTTATCAGCAAAGAAGGCAAGCCAATACGCTTGGCTAAAGAATTCCCGGAGTTCAATAAAGCGATAACAGATAATATTGAGGATTGATAAAAATGGCTATATGGAATCCTTGGCACGGCTGTAAAAAGCTAAGTCCCGGATGCAAGAACTGTTATGTATACCGGCGGGATGAGAGCATAGGCAAAGACGCTTCTATAGTTACCAGGACAGGCGATTTCTCACTGCCGCTGAAAAAAGACCGCAAGGGGCAGTATAAGTTATCATCTCTGGACGGGACCGTATACACTTGCATGACTTCAGATTTTTTCCTGGATGAGGCTGATGCATGGAGGCAGGAGTGCTGGGACATGATCAGGGAACGGAATGACCTCGAGTTCTGTATAATCACCAAGAGGATAGACAGGTTTGAGAAATGTATCCCTGAAGACTGGGGAGACGGCTGGGATCATGTTACGATATGCAGTACCTGTGAGAACCAGGACAGGGCCGACTACAGGCTCCCAATATTTCTCTCGCTTCCGATAAAGCACCGCGAGATAATCTCTGAGCCCATGCTCGGAGAGATACATATAGGCAAATATCTGGAAACCGGTCTTATAGAGCATGTGACCTGCGGAGGCGAATCCGGGCCTAACGCCAGGCCCTGCAACTATGAATGGATACTCGCCGTACGCGAGGAATGCATAAGGTACGGCGTATCATTTTTCTTTAAGCAGACAGGCGCATTATTCGTCAAAGATGGTAAAACATATCATGTAGAAAGGAGGCTTCAGATGGAACAGGCCAGGAAGGCTGGGATAAACTATGTTCCCTGAAGGACGAGGTATATAAAATGCTTTTTGGTAGAAAGAGCAGGGAACCGGAAATAAAGTATGATCCTGACAGACAGTATGCCATAATCCGCAGTTCTATCTGCACAGGAGAAAAGGTTGCCGGTTTCAAAAATAAGGAAGACGGTCATTTCACGGAAGTAATGCTTATCCGTTCGCATGAAGATGAGCTGTATTTTAAGGAATTGTATGGAATAGAGGAAATCAAGACCGAATATTAAAAGTGGAGGATAAAACATATGTCTATTAACGAAAAAAACGATAAATTGGAGATCAGACTCGAGGGAAGAATTGATTCAAATAACGCTCCTGATGTTGAACAGGAGATCATGAATGCTTTAGATTCAAATGCAGGCAAAGAACCCGTATTCGATGCAGAAAACCTGGAATATATATCCAGCGCGGGTCTGAGAGTACTGATGAAGATCAGGAAAAAACTTAACAAACCCGTTGATGTAATAAATGTTTCAAGGGATGTTTATGATATCTTTGAAACAACCGGTTTTACAGATCTGCTTAATGTAAAAAAGGCTTATCGAAAAATAAGTATAGACGGCCTGCAGCTCTTAGGTCAGGGCATGACCGGTAATGTTTACAGGATGGATGATGAAACTGTATTAAAAGTATTTCATCCAAATATCAGCTTCGATCTTTTAATCAGCAAAGAAAACAAAAAGGCTAAGAATGCTTTTGTTTATGGTGTGCCTACTGCGATACCTTATGATATTGTCAAGGTAGGTGACTGTTATGGCATCGTGTATGAGATGATAAAGTCTAAAGACCTGGCTACGGTTATGTCCGAAGATAAAAGCAAGATTGAAGAATATATGACGATGTTTGCCAAAACTGTACGTCAAATGCACAGTATTCATGTCGAAGCAGGTAAACTCGATGATCTGAAAACCGCTTCAATCCAGGCTCTCGGATATTTTAAGTCTGTTATGACGGATGAAGAGATACAGAAGGTAAAAAGTGTTTATGAAAACATTCCCGACAGCAATGTGTTTATACACGGAGACTGCCATATGGGAAATGCCATGCTGCAGGATGGTGAGCTGATGTTTATCGATCTTTCATCCGGCGGTATGGGACATCCTATATTCGACATGGTAAGCATGTATTCAATATATGAGAGGGCAGATAATGATAAGGCAAGAGCAGCCAGCCCGATGTTGCGCCTGTTTAGTTCAGATGAAATAAAAAAGATGTGGGATGTATTCATCCATACATATTTTGAAGGAAAGGATGATGAATTCATTAAGGAAGCCGAAAAACAGATAGCTCTGTTCTCGGTTACCCGACGTCTATTTATGTATGTGGCTTTGCCCGGATCTCTTACCCCTGAGCAGTTTAACGCTATGAAAGACCGGGTTATTTCATCCGTAGATGCAGGTATAGATCCAATATGTTTTTAAATGCAGAAATAAAGGTATATCACAGGATCGGTAAAAAATATGGCATATGCGGTTAAGATAAACACAAAAGTAATTCATGCTGAAATAAGAGGATTGATCAATCGAGGAGAGAAAATAAAGTGAAAAAATTAGCATTAGTATTTGTTCTGCTTTCGTTATGTGTTGCATGTTTTTGTACAGGATGCGATAATTCCAAAGCAGACTTCCGGGATCCCCTGGTAGAACGCTGCGTAAGAGAAGCACTGGGTAAAAGCGCTAAAGATGTACTCACTAAAAAAGACTGTGCATCTCTTAAAGAACTGAAGATTGATTGTAATAAAAGTACAGGCCTTGTATGGGATAGTTTAAGGCTCACCTTCCAAAGAGGAAATTATGTTGACCTCTCAGATTTAAGATATCTTACAGGACTTACATCTTTAAAAATCGACAATGATCCTACTTTTGATGTTTTAGTCAATCTTGATGCAATAGGAAACTGTAAAAAACTGAAATATTTGGAATTTAATGATCCCTCTACAACTATCAACACATGCTGGGACTGGAAATACAGTTTTAAAGATTATAATTCTATCATAGAAAAACTGCCGGATCTTGAAGAGATCGCACTGGATGAGGTCATATTTTCTGAAGAACTGAGAGGCTGGCTTACCGGAACTAAAAAGGATTTAAAGATCACAACAAACCAGACTGGCATTAATAATACAATAAGAATGTCAATTCCGGACCCCGATAATGGAATTTACCAGTCATATTCATTTGATAAAATCCCTAATGACATTGAAGATCTGACGCTTTTATGTAATGGCGGCGGAATGGAGATAGATTTTGAATATTTTAAGGATTTCAAGAATTTAAAATCACTGAACCTCATAAACACAGATATAGTAGTTGATCTGGACAGTCCCCTTGCCGAAGAAACGCTATATAAAGTAAAAAATATCGGAGCTTTAAAGGATATTGAAAATCTGTATTCCATAAGCATGAGTGGTGCATCGGGAGACTTTAGCGGACTAGGTGAGCTTGCAGGTTTGAAAGAACTTACGATCGTTGCCAGCCGTGTGAAGAATACATCTTTTATAACAGATCTGGGCAATCTCAGGGAAATCACTTTCCTTATGAACATATCGGAAGACTTTGCAGGAAACCTTAAAAAAGCAGGGAAGAAGATGAGTAATCTTAAATTCCTGAATGTTGATTCCTATGACTTTGAAGACTCTGCATTGTTATCAAATTTCCCCGAACTTGAGGCATTGAGTTTCGGGTATTCTTCTCCGTTATCATATTTTGGAGAAAGCAAGTCTATGCAGAAACTCATCAACGGAGTCACAAACTGCAAAAAGCTTAAATATTTTTCGCTATCAGCAATGCAGATTGAAGAAGCTCTGGATTTGACCCCTCTTTCAAATATGGATCAGCTGCAATATATCTATCTGCTTCACCACAGCGGACAATTCAACGGGGTTAAGGAACTTATAGGTAAAAAGGGCTTAAGGACTCTGGATATAGAAGACATAACCCATAGAAACTCCGATAACGTGCTGGACTGGCTGCTTGTCGGTTCTGAAAACGAAAGCCTTGGCAGGCTCATTATCAATTCTTATCGTAATTATATATCATTATTTGGAACATACCGTCAAAGAAACGGTGAAGAATGGCTTCATGATCTGCTTGAAGAAAACCGTTCAGGTTTTCAGAAGTGTTTTGAAAATCATGTAACGTGTGGTGGTTATGATGCACTCCTTTACCCTACATCTTTTGAATCTGTCAAGGATATTGAGGTGTTTATCGATGAATGATTATGGACTATTAATAGAACAGGCAAAGGCATTTGCCGAAGACAGCACATGGGATATCACGCTTTATGCCAACATTTCGGCGCTTTTGTTCGAATCTCTTGAGGACCTGAACTGGGCGGGGTTTTACCTGATGCGGGACGGAGAACTGGTACTCGGACCGTTCCAGGGAAAGACTGCCTGCATGAGAATCCCTGTCGGGAAAGGAGTATGTGGAACTGCAGTAAAGGAAAACCGGATCATTCGAGTCGATGACGTGCACCTTTTTAAAGGACATATTGCGTGCGACTGTGCTTCTGAATCAGAGATCGTTTTGCCCTTGCATCATGATGGGAAAATCATCGGAGTACTGGACATTGACAGTCCTGTGAAGTCCCGTTTTAGCATGGAAGATGAAGAGGGGCTGTCAGAACTGGTCAAAGTGATTGAAAACTGGTTTGTTTGATTTAAATAATATATTATGACATATTATATTATTATATCTATAAACCGGTATAAAAAGAAAGCAAACTAGGAATACGGTAACACAGTAGCAGATTATAATACCGTAATTCTCACCGGAATGTCTTTTTGACGTAATCTTTGTGTGATATAGTAATAGCCACAAGGAATACTGATTGAATTGTTCAATCAGTACTCTGTGACGCTGCAGACACTTCACAGAGATGCACAATGCCTGCGATAAGGTAAGATAATATGGGTGTTTTTTCAAAAGTACACAGATTCCACGATGTAGGAGAGGAGCCAAACGTTAACAATGTAAGTAACTTTGGCGTTCCGGCATATTCGCTTTTTACAAGCACAAAGGTGTTTACACTTCATCATCATATCGATATTACAGATTCAAACGAGAATATAATTTATCAGGCAAGGACCAAGGCTATTTCCTTGCACGACAAGACTGATGTCTTCAGAGTTTCCGGCGAGCCTATAGCACATATTGAAAGAAAGTTTCTATCGCTGCATGAGCGCCATTATGTTACCATGGCTGACGGTCTGCAATTTGAGCTTTCAAACGAACTGCTTCACATCGTAAAGGATATCACCAATATTGAGGGAATCGGATGGCAGTTACGCGGAAACATACTTGGACTGAACTTTGAGCTTTATGACGGGAATGGCAGAATCATAGCCGTCATCGGTCAGAAAATGATGTCCCTGCACGACAAATATTGTATAGATATCTATCGAAGCGAATTTGAGGAAATTGTAGTAGCAATACTTGTCACATTACAGCATATGATCCATGACAGATCATCAGGCGGTAGCGGAGGCTCATCCAGCGGTGGCTCATCAGGCGGCTGATAAGATTAAGATGTACTGCTCGCTTTACCCAATAAGAAACTGATTACAGCAGAAAAGAAAAATTTGAACGAATGAAGGAATTTAAAATCATGAAGACGGATGAATACACGTGGATAATAAAAAATTTCGATGAACTTACGCCTCATGAGATTTATGCAATCCTTCGCGCAAGAGCCGAAGTTTTTGTAAAAGAACAAGGTATAAGGTGTGTAGATCCTGATGGTGCTGACTATTCCTGCATACATATCTTTTCTACCAAAAACGATAAGATCTGTGCGTATCTTCGAGCATACCCGGTCGACACAGAAACAATCAAGATAGGGAGAATCCTTGCAGTCCCTCATAGAGAAGGTATAGGTACCGCTCTGATGGAATATGCAATAAAGGAACTCCCAAACAGAACCGGATGCAAAAAAATAATCATGGACGCCCAGAAACACGCAGTCCCTTTTTACGAGAAACTGGGTTTCCTTGTCACATCAGATGAATATCTTGAAGAGGGGATCCCGCATGTGGACATGTGTCTCGTATGTCATTAAATTTATGGAGAATTTTTTTCTTATCTCATTAGGCCCATGAGCTCATCAGGCGACTGATAAGCTAAAGAATATAATCGGGAATCCTCATCAATTTATCGGGGATTCCCATTTTTTTGTTGTCATAATCCTTAAGTAATGCTATTATTATTCAGGAAACAGACATGGATAGTACTCTGTGGGGCGAATATAAGGGGACACTAAATATTTTTTGAGAGGTTTTTAATGGAAACAAAGATAACAATCGTGGTTGATAATAAATCATTTGATAACATTAATGGTGAATGGGGGCTTTCTGTTTATATCCAGTATGCCGGTAAAAAAATCCTTCTTGATGCGGGAGCTTCAAATCTTTTTCTTGAGAATATGAAAAAGCTTGATATTGATGTGTCTGATATAGACTTTGCAACGCTTAGCCATGCTCATTATGATCATGCGAACGGACTGCCGGCATTTCTTCAGCATAATCAAAAAGCGAAACTATATCTAAGGGATCACACGGCAGATAATTGTTATAAAAAGATATTCCTTTTCCGAAAGTATATAGGAATTCCGCGTAAGATGCTTTCAAAGTGCTCGGACAGGATAGTAATGGTATCAGGTGATTACAAGCTTATGGACGGGGTATGGCTGATACCTCATAAAACAGGAGGGCTCGACAGCATTGGAAGGCGGGAGCTTATGTTCAGGAAAACACCGAACGGGTGGATTCCTGATGATTTTGCTCACGAACAGAGCCTTGTGCTTGATACCGATAAAGGGCTTGTCATATTGAACTCCTGTTCACACGGCGGCGCAGACAATATAATCAACGAAATAAAATCGACTTTTCCTGACAAAAATGTCTATGGGCTTATCGGCGGATTCCATCTGTTTAACAAGTCAGAAGAAGAAATACGAAACTTAGCAGCGAGAATCCGCGAAACCGGTATAAAATACGTCTGTACAGGGCACTGTACAAAGGACCGGGCATTTGGCATACTCAGAGAGGAACTGGGTGATATCGTATGCCAGATGAAAGTGGGATTCCAGATCATATTCTAAACGGGAAATACGTGACTTTTGTCATATAATCAAGGCAAATTGTGTGTATTGTATAAACAATTCGGAAATGTTTTTAGGGAGGAATAAACAATGACGGAAAAAATCAAGGTATTTGTTCAGAACAGCATCCGGGTAAACACAGAAAAAGGAAATGTTTACATAGATCCTTTTGAAATGCAGGAAGAACCCCATGACGCAGCGTTCATCCTTGTAACTCATGATCATTTCGATCATTTTTCTCCGGAATCCATTGAAAAGGTCGCAAATAAAAATACTGTGCTTGTAGTTCCTGAAAATATGCTCGAAAAATCAAAAGATGCAGCTAAATTTGTTTCAGAGACCGTAACGGTCAAGCCCGACGAAAAACGAACGATAAACGGACTGGAACTAGAAACGATCCCTTCATATAATATCAATAAAAAATTTCATCCTAAAGCTGCCGGATGGGTCGGATATATCGTAATAACCGACGGAAAACGTATTTATATTGCCGGGGATACAGATGCAACCCCTGAAGCTTTAAAGGTTAAATGTGATGTTGCGTTGGTACCTATAGGCGGTACATACACGATGGATTCAAAAGAAGCTGCAGAATTTATAAACACAATCAAACCTGCTGTAGCAATACCTGTTCATTATGGCAAAGTAGTTGGATCTATGGATGATGGCAAGAATTTTGCCAATCTGGTAAAAGCACCTGTTAAAGTCCAAATAGAGATAAAATAAGGGTAAAAACCGGATAAATCGCTCTTCTACGCTTGTAGAATTGACTATTATTTCGTTAAACTCAGATTTAGCGAAATAATAAATAATTTGAGATACCCCTCTAAACTTTAAATGAAGATTTTAACTAGACTTTCGCTCTTCTGCAGCTCCTAAAAGGTCGAGTTAACTTCTTCACTTTACATGATATTGGTCTATTTATATAATGATTATATGAATAGATTAAATGATGTTAAAATACTTGATAAAGTAGATATGATTGTGAAGGAAAAACTCCCAGGGTTTGCTTCAAGGTATTTCAATCACTATATGGATGTTAAAGCTCCAGGGACGCTGTATGGTTATGCAATAGATCTTGTTTCATTTTTTGATTACATTAGCTCTGTATCGATAAATACAGATGAAATGGTCGTATCTGACATGGATAAGATCACTCCTGATGTGATTGAGAATTATCTTGAACATAGCAAAACTTATATGGAAAAAGGTCTGGTAAAGACTCGTTCTGACAGTGCTGTAAAAAGGAGGTACAGCTCACTTTCTTCCTTTATAAGTTACTATTATGACCTTGATATGATCAATACAAACCCTGTGAGAAAAGTTAGACCTCCGAACCCTATGAAGTATAAAACTAGGATTCCATCGGATGACTCAGAGAACGATCTGCTGGAGTTTGTATCCGACGGATCATATGGAGGCAGGTCCGGTAAATTTCACGAACATACTAGGAACCGTGACACAGCCATAATCATGCTGATCATGCACACAGGCATAAAGGCTTCTGAATGTGTCAGCATAAGTGCCTTGTTTACGGGACAATACGTTCCGTCAACTATTACTGCCGTCTGTATTAAGTCGATGTACACATGAAGTTCTTCAACGGAATACATGCCAAAGTGCAGGCCGTCGACAACCAGCATTCTCTTACCAACGTCGATGGATTTAACACCAATCCAGTAGTTGGTAATTTCGCCGGCTTTATTACGATATTCGATTTTCAGCCATTTACCTTCGTGAATGGCACGGAATATTTCCTTACAGATCGAATTCATTGGCTTGTATCCTTTCTTTGATTCTGTATTACACGTTTTGAGCATAAATGGATACTGCAGTCTT